>JBIIMX010000035.1:0-15726 GCA_044337765.1 Pirellulales bacterium
TATGAAGTCCAACGCAGCCAGGGGTTCTGGCAGCACACCCGTGACGGCCTGGCCATGCTGTCATCCGCCGGGACGGCACAGGTATTTCTGCTCCAGCAACCCGTCAAGCCATTGGCGCTGGTCACATCCCGATTTCACACGATGCCGCTCGTGCGGATTGCCGCCTCGATCGACCGCTTCAACCTGCTCACTCTCACCAGTCAGGCAGCGCATGTCTTCGAAGGGCTGGTCACGGAGGCCGGCGTCGAACGGCTCGACCCCGTGCCACTGCGAAACCCGTTCCACGGTGGTGCCGGCGACACCGCGAGCCCGAGCGGGATGGCTGTGACCCGCGACGAGTCGGTCGATCGGGAGACGTTTCAGCCGCATTCGGTGCAGCGCGGCATGGGGCCGTCGGGGATGGCAGCCGGCGCAATCGTGCACGGCGGTGCGGGCTCCCGGCAGGATGACATCGACGCCGACACCGAAATCTTTCTCCGGCATGTCGATGAGGTCGTCCACGAACACGTCACGAAACACTCGGGTCTGCCGCTGATGCTCGTGGCGTTGCCTCGGCTGGCGGCCCGCTTCCGCAGGCTCTCGAAGAACCGGCTCCTGCTCGACGATGGCGTCGACAAGGACGTGCATCTCCTGCCGGAGCGGGAACTGCCCGCCCTCTTGGCCCCGCTGTTCGCGGCCGCCCGTGAGCTGCGAATCGCCCACGACATCGACACGTTCCTGCAGGCCCGACCGCGGGATCTCGGCTCGGGGGATCTCTCCGACATCGCACGGGCCGCGGTCGCAGGCAGGGTGGCCACGCTGCTCATCGAGAAGGATCGGTTCGAACCGGGCTGGCTCGATCCCGCTACCGGCGCAATCGCCGGTGATGGCGAGGTGCCCCGCGATCTGTCGCGGTCCGGAGACCAGCCTGCGATTCGCACGGCCGATCTTTTCGGCATGGTCGCCGAGACGGTGCTCCTGCACGGCGGCGGCGTCGTTGTCCTGAAACGCAACACCATGCCCACGGAGACCGGCGTGGCGGCGATCTACCGCTATTGACGAACACGCGTGAAAAAGCGGACACGATCAATCCTTTTCGGCACACCATGTGCTGCCCCGTGGCGGCGGGTTTCCAACGTGTCCGTGCCCCCGCATCCCCGTGGCGGCGCGTTTCCAACGTGTCCGTGCCCCCGTGGCGGCGAGTTTCCAACTTGTCCGTGTCCCCGTGGCGGCGAGTTTCCAACTTGTCCGTGTCCCCGTGGCGGCGCGGGGCGGCCGGCCGCGGCCATCGCACAACACCGCATCGACCCTCTGCTGCTGGTCTGTCATAGTCCCCTCCGGCAGACTTTTCCGGGCCGCATCCCGTCGTCATGCTTGATCGGGTCGCAGGCCGACATCACCAGCTCTGAACCCCCTCTTCCACGCTGCCGAAACAGCGGCAAAGGTAGGATAGCTCTCCATGCATGCATCACCCCACCCGAACGACGCGTTCAACGACTGCCCCGACCGCCATGGCACCGGATCAGAGAAATGGGACCGCTGGGCCGGTCGCGACATTCTGCCACTCTGGGTGGCCGACATGGATTTCCGCGCGCCTGAGGTGGTGCTCGACGCCTTGCGGGCCCGCGTCGATCACGGCGTCTATGGATACACGGCTGACACTCCCGGATTCGCTCCGGCACTCGTCGCCCATCTGGAGTCGCTGCATGGCTGGAGCCCCGATCCAGGCTGGGTTGTGGGCACGCCCGGCGTGGTGACGGGACTGGCGATCACGGCCCGCCTGCTCGCCGCCCCCGACGACGAGATTCTCACCTTCACGCCGGTCTATCCCCCGTTTCTCAATCTCCCCGTCTTGGCGGGCCGACGCACGGTCCGCGTGCCGCTGACCCAGTCGGCAGAATCATGGTCGATCGATTGGGATGCCCTGGAGGCGTCGATCACCCCCCGCGCAAAACTCTTCTGGCTCTGTCATCCGCACAATCCCACGGGCACAGTCTTCGGCCGGGACGAACTCCTGCAGCTTGCGGACCTGGCCGAGCGGCACGGGCTGACCGTCATCTCCGACGAGATCTGGTCCGATCTCCTGCTCGACGGCCTGCGGCACGTTCCATTCGCAAGCCTGGATCACCCGGCCGCGCGACGCGCGATCACGCTCACGGCGCCGTCCAAGACCTGGAACCTCGCCGGTCTGGCCTGTGCCGCGGCGATCGTGCCCGACCCCGACCTCCGCCGCCGCTGGCGGCCCTCCGGCGGGGGTCTGGTGCCGATGGTCAATCCGCTTGGTTACGCGGCGGCCGAGGCGGCGTGGCGGCATGGCGATGCCTGGCGGCGACAGCTGCTCGGCGTTTTGGAGAGGCATCGCGACATGGTGCTCGAGACCGTCCGCAGCACGCCCGGCCTCACCGCCGCTCGACCGGAGGCCTCCTACCTTGTCTGGATCGACTGCCGCGGCGCCGGCGTCGCCGACCCGCAGGCGGCATGCGAGGCGGCAGGCCTGGGCCCCTCGGACGGCCGAGATTTCGGATTTCCGGGGTTTATTCGCCTCAATACAGCCTGCCCCACAGCCCGGCTCGAAGAGGCCCTGCGCCGGCTCCGAAAGGCTTTCCAGAGCAGCACGGTGCCGGGCGAAACCTTTGAATCCCAACAGCGTTCAACACCTGTCAGCTAGATCGCATCAAAGATGGCTTTGGCGACGCCTTGGTAAACAACGAGAGGTCGGTGAAGGGGTCGGCGAAAGCTCGAGGAGCTTTGGGCTATCCTGCCCACGCGACGACCGCCTCCGCCGTCGGAGCGACGGCCGCAGACCGTTGCCGCCCCGGAGTTGGTGCTCCACGAAAGTCGAAAGCGATCGAAAGGACGCCGACCCCGAGAGCTGTCTGATCCTCGACGCATGGCAGACAGGCATCCCGACACCCAAGCAGTGATTCCTTCCGTTCGATGCAGGTTTGAGAAGAACATGCTGCGGCACCTGAAAAACACTCCGATGCAGCATGCCATCACGTGGCTGCTCGTGATGGTGTCGCTGTCGGCACCGTGGGCCACACCTGCGGACGCACCTGCCGCCGAAGCAACCGCCAGACCCGCGCGGGCAGCACGGAGGGCGGCACAGCCGCCGATCCGCCTGCCGGCGGCGGTGCTCGAGGAACCGACCGGGCCCGTGATGGAGGTGGCACCGATCGATCGCAGACGGCGGCCTGCCGTCAAGGCCGCTGCCGGAACGATCGATCGCATGCTCGCGCAGCACTGGCAGGAGCACGGCGTGGCGGGAAGCGATCCGCTCGATGACGCCCAGTTCGTCCGCCGCATCTATCTTGAACTGGCCGGACGCATTCCGACGTTTGACGAATCGACGGCGTTTCTGAACTCGAAGCCGGCGGCCAAGCGAGCCGACCTGATCGACGCATTGCTCGAGAGTCCCGACTACGTCAGCCACTTCTACAACTTCTGGGCCGACGTCCTGCGGCTCTGCGAGCGACCACAGAACGATCTGTACTTTGAACCCTATCTCGACTGGGTGAAGCGTTCGATCGCCGAAAACCGCCCTTTCGACCAATGGGTCCGCGAGATGCTCACGGCCGACGGGAAGATCTGGGAGAACCCCGCCACCGGGTTCCAGCTCCGCGACAAAGGCATGCCGCTGCCCTACGTCGACAACACGGTGCGGGTCTTCCTCGGCACGCAGATCGGCTGTGCGCAGTGCCACGACCATCCCTTCGATTCATGGACGCAGCACCAGTTCTACGAACTGGCCGCCTTCACCTCCGGCACCCGAACGCGGCTGGGTGGTCTGCCCGAAAAGAAATCCGGTCTCTCGAAGGAAGAGATGAAGCAGGCGGTGAGGGCGGCGCGGCAGGCCAACGCCGCAGCCTTTCGCCATGTCCGGGAGATAACGCAGGAGGCCCAGGAGAACATCCGGGCGAAGAAGGTCGACAATGGCCTGCGGCTGTTCATCCAGGCCAACCTGACGAGCATCAGCTACAACGACGCCAGTCTGCTCCTGCCGCACGACTACCAATACGATGACGACAAGCCGCTGGCCGCTGTCTCTCCGAAGGTGCTCTGGGGCGAGATTCCCGCCGCTGCCGCGGGGCAGGATCAGCGTGAACAGTTTGCCGCCTGGCTCACCTCGCGGGACAACCGGCAGTTTGCCCGCACGATCGCCAATCGCCTTTGGCGGAAGGTGATGGGGGTCGGGATCGTCGAACCACACGACGACTTTCGGGAGGACAACCCGGCCTCCCACCCCGAACTGCTCGAGCACCTCACCGACCTGATGCTGTCGCTCGATTTCGACATGCGAGAGTTCGTCCGCGTGCTCGTCTCGACGACCGCCTACCAGCGCAGGGCCGTGCTCCACGACCCGACCGCTGCCACGCCGTTCCGCTTCACCGGCCCGTCCTTGAGGCGACTGACGGCCGAACAGCTCTGGGACTCGATTCTGGTCCTCGTTGCCCACAACGAGTGGGCGTTTCAACGGCCCGGCGCCGACGCATTTGCCAAGGCGGCGTCGATCGACCTGACCGACACCGGCACCAGCTACGCCGACGTCGAGAAGGCCTACGATGCATTCACGGAGTCCTTCGGACAGGGACGCTATCGTCTGAGTCTGCAGAAAAAGTACGGCTTCCAGGGTCAGGTGCTCGTCCGGGCCAGCGAACTGCCGACGCCAGTGCCGCTGGCCCACTTCCTCAGGCAGTTCGGCCAGGGCGACCGGGAATCGATCGAGGGCGGCCGGACGGTGGCCACCGTGCCCCAGATCCTGTCGATGTTCAATGCCCCGATCACGCACAGCATGCTCGTCCCCGGCTCGGCCATCCATGACGAGGTGATGTCGCACGACCCGAAGCAGGCTGTCGATGTGATCTTCCTGGCAATCCTTTCCCGCAGGCCCTCGGCTGAGGATCGCAGGTTTGCCATCGAGGAAATTCGGTCTGCCGACTCGCCGGCGACCGGCTGTGGCAACCTCATCTGGGCGCTGCTCAACACGCGGGAATTCATCTTCATCCAGTAGCGACGACGCTCGAGGAGTGACAGAGCATGACGCAGAAACGAAACTGGCTCGACACGCTCTCCCGCCGCGAGGTCTTTGGACAATTCGCCCGGGCCACCCTCGGTGTCGGTCTCGTGCCGACGGTTGCCCACCGGCTGGAAGCCGCAGCGCATACAGGCTCAGCGCAGGCCACGAACATCATCTACCTCATGATGCAGGGCGCTATGAGCCACCTCGACACCTTCGACCCCAAGCCCGGCCGCGAGGAGCAGGGGGAAACGAAGCCGATCCAGACGAAGACACCGGGCATCGTCTTCGGCCAGAGCCTCGAAAAACTCGCCTCTCTTTCCGACCGTCTCGCCGTGATTCGCTCGCTCTCGACCGAGACAGGCGCCCACGAGCAGGGTCAGTACCTGATGCGGACGAGCTACCCCATGATCAACAGCATCCGGCATCCCGCCCTCGGAGCCTGGGCGGTGCACGCCATGGGAAACATCAGCAAGGACCTGCCCAGCTACGTGCTCGTCGGAAACGGCAACGATCATCCCGGCGCTGGCTTCCTCGATCCCTCGCTCACGCCCGTGCCGGTGGCCGACCCGCTGAAGGGCCTCGAAAACACGAAACGGCCCGGATACCTTTCGGCGGAGAACTTCGACCGCCGGCTGTCGCTGGCCGATCGCATCGACCGCGACTTCAAGCAGCGGTACGCCGGCCATCAGCTTGACGCCTACAACCAGCTCTACAAGGACGCCGTCCGGCTGATGGGATCGGTCGACCTGCAGGCGTTCGACATCGCCCAGGAGAAGCCCGAGGTCCGCGATCGCTATGGTGATTCAAGGGTGGGGCTGGGCTGCTTGCTCGCGAGGCGGCTGGTGGAATCGGGCGTGCGGTGCGTGGAGGTCGAGTGGGGCGGCTGGGACATGCACCGCGATGTGTTCGAGGAAATGGATGAAAAGGGGCCACAGCTCGACAGGGCGATGGGCACGCTGCTTGAAGATCTGGAGCAGCGAGGCCTGTTGTCATCGACGCTCGTCGTGTTGGCGACGGAGTTCGGACGCACGCCGCGGATCAACGAGAACGGCGGCCGGGATCACCACCCCGGTGTCTTTTCCTGCGTGCTGGCCGGCGCGGGAGTGCAGGGTGGCGCGGTCTACGGAGAGAGCGACGAACGTGGGTTCCGCCCTGCCAAAGACCCGGTCTCGGTCGCCGATTTCAACACGACGGTCGCCGCGGCCTGCGGCCTGCCGGTTGAAAAGGAATTTCACGCACCAAACGGCCGGCCCTTCAAGATCGGCGGCGGCGGCAAGCCGATCGCCGCCGTGCTCGCGTAAACGGCATCGCTTTTCTCAAGAGCCGTGGCCGCGAGTTTCCAACGTGCGGATTCCGTTCCCTCCCCGTAGCCGCGAGTTTCCAACTTGCGGATGCCGTTTCCTCCCCGTGGCCGCGAGTTTCCAACTTGCGGATTCCCCCTCCCCCGTGGCCGCGAGTTTCCAACTTGCGGAATCCCCCTCCAAGCATCAATTCGGAAAAACCCCGTCCCCACCGGGAGCGATCTGGGCTACTTGGGAAGCCTGCGCATGTATCGGCATGCGTGCCGCCGGCCGATCCATGGCCTCTTCTCTCCTGCCCACAGCGACCGATAAGTCTCTTCACGGCGGAGGATTCCGCGTCAGGCATACCGTTCACTGGCAGGAGCAGACCCATGGCACGCAAGCGCTCGCGCAAGGAAACCTACGCCCAAAAGGTGGTCGGCCTGGCCACGTCGACCCTGCCGCTTCCCACCCCCGTCCAGCAGGTCGCAAAATCGCGTTGGGGATCCCGACTGCTGATCGTGCTTGTGCCGGTGCTGATCGCCACGGGCGTGATCACTGTCTCCTGGACGGGCGGCCTGCCGAGCATCAGCTTCAATCAAGACCGGGCCCGTGTCGTCGGCCGGGAAGTGAAGGTCGAGGCGATCAAGGCTGCTGAGCGGGTCCGCCAGTACGGCGACAGCAACTACCGCTGAGCCGCCGACCGCTGAGCTGGCATCAGCCGCGGGTCCATTCGGCATCGACAAACCGCCAAGGCCGTCCCTGTGGTGGCTCGTCCCGCAGGCATTCCGGCAGCCGCCCGAGCGACCAGCCGTCGAAACAGATCCTGCGGGCAAACCGCAGGATCGACCAGGGCATGCCCACCGCCGAGAAGAAAGGTGGGCCGGCCGAGGGCCACGGTCCACCATGCTGCATCGGCGGCGTGACGGCCAGGCCCGTCGGCATCCGATTTTCGATGATCCGGCCGGCGCGGGCAACGAGGCTCGCAGCGACCTGACCAAACGCCGTGTCGTCACCGCCGTCCCTGCTGCAATAGACGCTCGCTGCAAGCGCGCCGGGCACGCAGTCGACCGCCGCCAAGAGTTCTCCGAGGCTCTTGCACCGCACGATCACGGTCGCATTGCCGAAGGCCTCGAGAACCAGTTTCTGCGGTCGTTCCACGAGTTCTGCGCCGCTGAGTTCGAGCAAGGTCGGCCTGTGACTGCAAGGACCCTTTCCCACGCCACCACCGGCCACGACCCGCGCGCCGCCATTCCGCAGGGCAGCGATCGCCGCCACGAGTCTCTCGCGGCCAACCGACCCCAGGAGCACCTGGTCCCCGATCGCCTCGAACCGCGAGGCAACAGCTCGGCTGAACGTCGTCGCCGCTTCGTCATCGATCACAAACACAAGTCCCGGCTTCGTGCAGAACTGCCCGGCCGACCCTGTGACGCTCGCCGTCAACTCGCCGGCAATCTCATCGCCACGTTCGGCCACCGCCCCGGGCAGGAGAACGACCGGATTGATACTGCCCATTTCAACCCAGATCACTCGGCCGACCGCGGCTGCGGCCGCGTAGAGACGCTGGCCCGCCTCCTGCCCGCCCGTGAAGCCGGTGCCCCCGACTCTTTTGTCGGCCACCAGCCGCGCACCGTCGTCCATCGAGATGCCGTGCAGCAGCTGTACGGTCGCCGGCGGGAGACCTGTCTCTTGGACCGCCAAGACCGCCTCCTCGGCCGCCAGCCGCGACACGCCCGGATGCCCAGGATGTGCCTTGGCGATGACGGGATTCCCGCCGGCGATCGCCGACGCGAAATCACCACCGGTAACGCCGCCATATGCCAACGGAAAATTCGCCGGTGGAAAAACGACGACCGGCCCGAGACCGAAGGCCGCCGAACGGATGTTCCGCCGCGAGTCGATCATCGGCATCCGCCAGGTGCCTTCGCGGGCGGCGGCGGCGGCCTGCCGCAGTTGATCGAGAGTCCGCGGCACTTCCACGTCAGCCAGCCGCGGCTTGAGGGCCAGCCCGGATTCAGCATGGGCCACGGCTACCAGTTCATCCGCACGCGCTGCCAGCCGATCGGCGTACCGCTCGAGAAAGTCGGCGAGGCGTCCGCCGGGAAGTCCCTGCAGGGCCACGGCGGCTCCGACGGCCGCCTCGAGCGCCGCCTCGACGTCGCTCCAGCCACTCACCGGCCACAGCTGCGGCCGCTCGACACCGGTGGTGGGATCGACCGCGCGAAACGTGCCTGTGGCCGCAGCGGCACGCCACTGGCCGGCGAGCAGCACCGGCTCGGCATCGCGGAAAGAGGCGTTCGCTGCCATGAATTGAGGCCGGGTGGCTGGGAAGGTTTCTGGCAACTGGTGGGAGGGTATCGACCGCCAGTGTACGATCGGGCTTTTCCGCGGAGACAGGTTCCCACATGCGTCACGCCCCGATCAATCCGGCGCTGTTTCTCGCCCATCGCCAGCAGCTTGCGGCTTCCCTGCCGCCCCAGAGCATCGTGATCGTCCACGCAGCCGATCGTCTGCCCTCGTCGGGCGATGGCACGCTCGGGCTCCATCCGGCCAGCGACCTCTTCTGGCTCACCGGGATCGAGCAAGAGGAGAGTGTGCTCGTGCTCGCCCCGGATGCGATCGACCCGGCCTGCCGGGAGATGCTTTTCATCCGCCAGCCGAATGAATTGCTCACCACGTGGGAGGGACACAAGCTCTCAAAAGATCAGGCACGGGAGATCTCGGGTGCGGTCAAGGTCCGCTGGGTTTCAGACCTGCCCGGTGTGCTGCACGCACTCATGTGCGAGAGCGACCGTGTCTATCTCAATGCCAACGAGCATGAACGGTCGAGCGCCGAGGTCGAACCACGTGACCTGCGGATGGCTCGAAAACTCATGCAGAAGTATCCACTCCACCGCTACGAACGCCTCCAGCCGCTCCTGCGGCAGTTGCGGGCTGTGAAAAACGCCTCCGAGGTGGAACTCGTACGGCAGGCGGTCGAGATCACAGACCAGGGCTTACGGCGTGTGCTCTCGGTGCTCCGGCCGGGCGTTATGGAATACGAACTCGAGGCAGAACTCGCCTGCGAATTCACACGACGACGCGGCAGAATGGCCTACGAACCGATCGTTGCCGCAGGACGAAATGCCTGCGTGCTCCACTACAACGACAATGACCAGCCGTGCCGTGACGGCGACCTGGTGCTGATCGACGTGGGAGCCTCCTACGCCAACTATGCCGCCGATCTCACGCGGACATATCCCGTCAATGGACGATTCTCGCCGCGGCAGCGAACGGTCTACGAGGCGGTGCTGCGGGTCTTGCAGCATTCCATCGCCCGCACGACCGCCGGCACGTTGCTTCGTGACTGGAAGCGCGAGGCCCAACTCGAGATGAACCGGGAACTTCTCGAACTCGGCCTGCTCACCCCCGAGCAGGTGGCCGCCGACACGCCCGAGGAGCCGGCCTGCCGAAAATACTTCATGCACGGACTGGGCCATTCGCTCGGTCTGGGAGTGCACGACCTTGCGCCACCCAACGGCCCGCTCGCTCCGGGCTGGGTGGTGACCGTGGAGCCCGGGATCTACATCCCAGAGGAGGGCATCGGCATCCGCCTGGAAAACGACATCCTCGTCACGGAAGAGGGGCCTGTGGATCTCTGCGCGGGTGTGCCGATCGAACCGGACGAGATCGAACAGTTGCTGTCACGCTAGCGGCCACCGGTTTTTCCCGTGCGGAATCCTTCCCCTCCCCGTGGCCGCGAGTTTTTCAACTTGCGGAATCCTTCCGTTCCCCGTGGCCGCGAGTTTTTCATCGTGCGGCGTCCGCCGTCACCCATCGCTGCCGGAAGCTGTGGCCGACGAGGAAGCCTCCTCCGTCTTGCAGCCGTTTCCGGTATACTCCGCGATCCTCACCCCCTTGGAGCCCACGCGATGCGTCTGCCCGCTGTCGTATCACTCGCCCTGCTCGCCCTCACCCCCTTCTTTCTGGAGAATGCCGTGGCCGCCGACACCGCCGAAGTCCCCCACCCACAACTCCCTGCCGGCGCCGGCAAGCTCGACGCCGACGCTCCGAAGGTGTTCGCCTCCACACCTTCCGGTCTGCAGTACCGCGTCCTCCGCAAGGGCGCCGGTGCGAACCCGAAGGCCACCGATGCGGTGAAGGTCAACTACCACGGCTGGCTCGACGACGGAAAAGTGTTCGACAGCTCCTACAAGCGGGGCGAGGCGATCGAGTTCGGGCTCAACCAGGTGATCCCCGGATGGACCGAAGGCATGCAGCTGGTTGGTAAGGGTGGCATGATCGAACTTGTGATCCCGAGCAACCTGGGCTACGGCCCTCGGGGCACGCCGGGCGGCCCGATCCCACCCAACGCCACACTCCACTTCCTCGTCGAACTGCTCGAGGTGCGGTAAGACTCCCGGCAGATCTCTCCCGGGGCCGCGAGTTTTTTGCCTTGCGGATTCCTTTCCTTCCCCGTGGAGGCCCACTGCCTCGGGAAGAACGGTGCCGCTACCGCCGCCGCCAACGGCTCGGGGGCATACCGTGCCGCTTGGTGAACGCCACTGTCATGTACTCGGTGTGCCGAAACCCCGCCCGGCTGGCGATCGTCGCCAGCGGCAACGTTGTCTCCCTGAGAAGCTGCTCGACCCGACGAAACTGCACTCTGGCGATCTCCTCGTGCGGGGTGTGGCCAACCCGCTTTGTAAACCGGTGTTCGAGCACCCGTCGCGACGTCTTGAGAGTCCGGGCGACGTCGGCCACCTTGATGCCATCGCAGGCGTGGTCACGGATCTGACGGACGGCGGCGACAACGAGCGGGTCATCGATGGCCAAGACGTCGGTGCTCTGACGGACGGCGATCCCCAACGGGGGCATGAGCCACTCGCTCCGCTCGAGCGGCTCTCGCCGCATCAACTGCTCGAGCAGTTCGGCCGCCCGCCGGCCGGCTCCGATCGCATCCGGCATCACGCTCGACATCGGCGGACTGGTCAGGCCGCAGAGCACCGCGTCGTCGTCAACGCCCAGCACGGCCACCTCGTCGGGCACGGCGATCCCAGCCCTTTGGCAGGCATCGATCGCCTGCCGGCCACGGCTGTCGTAGCAGGCCAACAGCGCGACGGGCTTGGGCAGCCCGGCCAGCCACGCCTCGACCGCCTCGTCGTCGTCCGCCGGAGGTGTTGTGCGTCCGCGTGCTGAAAATACGGCGACGTCGTGTCCTCTGGCCGCGACAGCCTCCACGAACGCCCGGCAGCGGTTGTCGCTCCACTGAAACCGATCGTCCCCGAGAAACGCGAAGTGCCGAAAGTCGCGCTCGAAGAAGTGATCGGCGGCAACTGCCGCGATCGCTACGTCGTCGGTCTCCACGTAGGGGAGGTCGGCGACGAGCCGGGCCGCGCTCACGTCAATCACCGGAATCCCGAACTGTCTCCGCAGCCTCGCGATGGCCTTGGCTGTGGACTCCGTCTCGATCCGCGCGATCACGCCGTCGCCGGCCCACTTCGCGAGCGCCTCAAGCGGCGGCGTGCCCCGGCCGTGCTCGGGCAGAAAGACCGTCCACGGTTCATGCTCCCGCACGTGCCGCAAGATGCCTGCCAGAAGCCCCCGCGCGTAGGCATTCGAAGCTTCGATGACGACGGCCACGCGGCGGTTTTGGCGGGAAGGAGCGGGCATGCCAGCGTCGTATCACGGCGTGCCGCCGGTTCCCCGCGTGGTCAGGAACGCGAGCAGGTCGGCAAACCCCTCGGGCTTGATCTGCTTCTCGAAGCCGAGCGGCATGAGCGAGTTGGGGGACGGCTGAAACGCGTCGATCTCGTTCCGCTGGATCGCCACCCGCTTGCCCTCCGCATCGACGATCTCGATGGCGGTCTTGCTCTCGCTGGCCAACAGGCCCGTAACCACGCGGCCGTCGTCAGTCGACACCGTATAGGCCCGATAGTTGCCCTCGACGGAGCGGTTGGGGTCGAGGATGTGAACGAGCAGTTCCTGCACCGGATGCACGGACATGCCGGTGAGTTCGGGACCCACCCTGCCCCCCTCCCCCGAATACGTGTGGCACGTGCCACACTGCTCCTTGAAGACGAGCTTGCCACGAGCGGCATCTCCACCGGCCTTGACGACCGGGAGAATCTCGTCGATCACCTTCTGCCGGTCGGCATTCGGGAGACCGCCACCGGCCACAAGGATCTTTTGTGCGCGTTCTCGGACGCCACGGTCGGGGTGCGCCGCAAGCTTGGCGCGGTCGACGATCGGAATGTCTCCAAGATTCACTTGCCTCGTTCCGAGCCGCTCCACGAGCAGCGCCGCCCAGTCGCGGTTGGCGAGGATCGTGCGCACGGCCGCCTCCCGCACTGGCGGAGTGAACGAAGCGAGCCGATCGAGCAGGGCCGCCGGGGCCTCGGCCGCCGACGACTTGCCGAGGGCGTTGATCAGTCCTATCGACATCTCCGGGCTGGCGCGGCCACCGATCCGCTGCAGGACGAGCTCGACGATCACCGGGTCGGCCGGCCGCACCTGCACGAGCCGCTCCGCGGACGCGATCCGGTCGCCATCGGATGCTTTCGCATCGTCGGTCGTCGCAATCAGTGCGTCGCTGATGCGGCCGACCTGCGCGTCGAGCGCGGTGCTGCCGGCGTGCCGGGCGAGCGTCACCACCTGCCCCTGGGCGTGTGCGGGGAGCGTATCGACGATCTTCACGAGAGCCGCGTCGGCGTCTGGGCCGAGCGCCGCGGCCGTGCCTTTGGGCCAGCCACGCACGAGGCCCGTGATCGCGGCGATCGCCACCGGCTGCGGAGCTTCGGGAAGACGCACGAGCACGGCGGCCACCGCGGCACCGTCGGCGGCACGGGACACGTGCTCCGCCACCCGTTCGATGATCGCCAGCCGTCGCGGCTCGGGCTTTGCCGCCGGAACGTCGGCTGACAACAGCGCCGGCATAACGGCGGCTGATTGCACCGCCGCCGCGCTCGTCGCAGCGTCGGCGAGCACCGGATCCCGCAGCGTTCGCGGATCGGCCAGCAGTTGATTCACGAGTGTTCCCGCCTCGGCGGATGGAGCCCATTCGCCGAGCGCCTCGAGCACCGCCAGCCGGACGATCGCCGCCGGGTCCGCCACCACGCCGGAGCCGGCCAGCTTGGCCAGCGACCCCTGATCCCGCGGGAGCACCTTCACGGCGTTCATCCGCACGCCCGCCGACGGATGCCCGAGTGCCGACTGCACGGTGGCCACGGCCAGCGAATCGGCGGCCGGCCCCTCGACCGCACCGAGAGACTTGAGGGTCCAGAGGGCATGGATCGCGGCCGGATTGAGCCCCACGCCGTCGACCGACGCATCCCGCACTAGTTCGATCAGCGCAGGCACGACGTCGCGGCCGCCATCCATGCTCCGCTCCGCCCGCTCCACGAGTTTGCGCTGGGCCCGCTCCCGCCAAAACATGTTGTCATCGCGGAGCCGTGCGACCAGTTGCTCTGGGGTCGCCTGGGCGAGCGATGGTCTCGCCGGGCCGGACCCCGCGCCGTGCACGACCCGCCAGATCCGCCCGTGCGTCGTGTCGCGGAGCGGCGTGACATACGCCCCCCGCTTGCCGGTCTCGAAGCCGACCGGCGTGGGATTGTGCTGGACGATGTAGTTGTACCAGTCGATCACCC
This sequence comes from Pirellulales bacterium, assembly GCA_044337765.1. GTDB lineage: Bacteria > Planctomycetota > Planctomycetia > Pirellulales > UBA1268 > CAMCQY01. Next base: position 13,905 of record JBIIMX010000035.1, read on the forward strand.
AGACCTGGCCGTCGGGGCCCACGTCGGCAGCAATCGGCGCCGTCCATTCATCGTCGCTGGCCACGAGGTCCCAGCGCATGCGGCTTGTGAAAGCGGCGCCCTGCGGCATGAGTTGGAACGTCGCGACGATGTGCCCGGTCGGCTCGCAGACGAAGGCCGTGCGGTTCCAATACTCCTTTGGAAAGGCCCGGGCCGTGTAGAGCCGGTGGCCGGCCGCGGCGGTGAAGCGGCCGTGGTGATCGACCTGCCGGATGGCGACCGACTCTCCGGCGACACCGGCCTTTGGCGCCAGCTCCATCGCCGGACTGCCGGCGATGCCGGACAGGGTCGTCGCGCTCCAGCCACGCACGCGTTCATACAGGCGGTTCGCCAGCGGCATGTGCTCGCTCGGATTGCCGTTGGCCGTCGATCCGAAAAGCAAACCCTCCTCGCTGAAGCCAACGCCCCAGGAGTTGTTGTTCGTGCTGCGCAGGAATTCGAGCTTCGACCCGTCGGGGCGGCACCGCCAGAAGCCGGCGCCGAACCGCAGCTTCTCTCCCCCCACCTCGCCCGTGAAACCGGAGTAGCCGACGATGCCGTAGACCCAGCCGTCGAGGCCCCAGGTGAGGTTGCTCGGGCCGGCGTGCGTGTCGCCCGTGCCCCAGCCCGTGAAAAGCACCTTTCGCACGTCGGCCTTGCCATCGCCGTCGGTGTCCTTGAGGGAGAGGATGTGCGGCGCCATCGCCACGATCAGGCCACCGTCATGGGCCAGCATGCTCGTGGGAATCGAGAGTTTCTCGGCGAACACCTCGCGGCGATCGGCCTTGCCGTCGCCGTCAGCATCGACGAGCTTCACGATCCGGTCGTGGCCCTCGCCCTGGCCCGGCTCAACCAGATCATTCGGATAGTCGATGCTCTCCGCGACGTGAAGCATGCCATCGGCGTCGAAGGCATGGGCCAGAGGCTTGCCTTGCAGAAGCGGCTCCGAGGCAAACAGTTCGACGTGAAACCCCTCGGGCGTGATCGCGTGCTTCCGCGACTCCTCGGGGTCGACCGGCTTTTGCATCTGCGCAAGCGGCTCCCCCATGGCGGCCCACCGCGTGGCTCGTGGATCATAGAAAGGCACCGTCGCCGGCTGGTATTCGAAGGCTTTCAATCCGGCCGGCGGCTCGGTACCTCGAGCTGCCGGAGACGCGAGCATACTGGCGAGCATCGCACCGACGAGCAGGGCTGTTTTCATCACGAAAGACTCCACTCGGGCAGCTTCTTGATCACCCCCCCCAGCATGGCTGACTCGTGCGCCAGGATGCCGGTGCAGGTCCAGTTGGCGCTCTGCTTCGCATTGGGATACGGATCGCGGCCCTCGACGAGCGCCGTCACGAACTCGTGCACGAGGTGCGGGTGGCTGCCGCCGTGGCCACCGCCCTGCGTGAACGATAGGTGCTGGTGGTCGTCGGCATCGTAGACGCCACCGGTCGTGAACCGTCGAATTGGCTCCGGAAGCAGGTGTGCAAAATCGGGCACCGGGATCCGCCGGGGGATCTCAGGCTCCGGTTTCTTGGCCGTATGGAGCACCGGCTGCTCGTGCTCGCAGAGCTGCCATTCGAAGCTCGCCTTCGAACCATACACGTCGAAACTCTCACGGTATTGCCGGGCCGTGTCGAAGAGGGAGCGGATCACGCGGGCCACGACGTCGCTGTCGCAGAGCTTGACGTGCGCACTTTCGATCGCGAAGGGGGAGCCATAGTGCTTGATCAATTCATCGCGGATTCGGCCTGAACCAAAGCAGCTCACCTCCTCGGCGTCTTTCCGCTCAAGCGCCAGGCACGGCCCGACGCAGTGC
>JBIIMX010000333.1:0-4248 GCA_044337765.1 Pirellulales bacterium
GTCTGGCCAGCGCGTCGCGGACGCAGCCCTTGAGAAATTCGGCGTGGGGATGGCCTGCGGGCACCAGCACCTCTTCAGCCGCCGCCTGCATCTCATCGACCGGCCCGTCGATCCGGACTTTCAGCAGTTTGGCCCGCTCGCCCCGATTGATTGCCAGCACGCGATGCGGTGGCACCCGCTGGACGTGATCGGCATAGTCGAAGAAGTCGCGAAAATGTTTCTCGTCCTTCGACTGGGCCTTGCCAGGACTCTCCACTCGCTGGCTGCTGAAGCGGGCCTTCCGGTGCAGGATGCCCCGCAGCCGCTGCCGCACGTCGACATGCTCGCTGAACTCGTCCGCGATGATGTGTCCGACGCCGAGCAAGACGTCAGCCACGCTCGTCACCTGGGAATCCGGGTCGAGGAAGTCAGCCGCTCGCCTGTCGAGATCGGCGACCGCCGGATCGGCTGCGACGATTTCCCTCGCCAGCGGTTCGAGTCGTCGCTGCCTGGCGATCTCCGCCAACGAGAGCTTGCGGGGTTTGAAGGGCAGATAGAGATCTTCGAGTTGCTTGGAGCTTCCGGCAGCCGCGATCCGGGACTCCAATTCGGGGGTGAGCTTCCCCTGCCCCTGGATGGTTCGCAGGATGGTCTGCTTCCGATCGGCCAACTGGCGGGCACGGCCGACGCTCTCGGCGATCAGGCGAATGCCGACCTCGTCGAGTCCGCCCGTCTGATCACGACGGTAGCGGGTGATGAAGGGAACGGTGTTCCCCTCATCAAGCAGGCGTACAGCCACCTCGACCGCCGCTGCCGGCAACCCGAGTCGCTGGGCGATAGGCCCCAGATCGATGCGCGTCGTGGATCCCATCCAACCGGCAGTTGCAAGTGCACCGAGCGCACCGCAAACCGCTCAACTCCACATTCCACTCGCCGTCCCGTACGTGCACGCACGGATGTCTCAGCGAGAATTGCCAACCGGGAAAATCTAGGGGCAATGCGGGGCGGGTGTCAAACACTGAAGAATGACTGCCCACGACCCAGCCCACCCAACCCCCCCGGAATTGCGTCAGATGCCCTGACCTTGACGCGGGTTCGGGCGTTTTTCTATTCCCCGACCTCGACCGGGCGACGGCTGCGGCCGCGTGCCCGGAACATCTTTCGACCGTACTTTTTGGCTGTAGTGGATGTGGCAATTGTGACGATCTCGACGTTTGAGCGTGGTGCGGCAGCGGAATCACCTGCCTGCCAAGATGCCATCGCGCTGCCGGCCCCGGAGATCTGCACACTATGAACCGCTCCAAAACACCCTCCACATCCACCAGCACCGGCGGCCAGGCCGCTTCCACCCGTGAACCTGCCACCGACAGGTTTCTGCCCGCGGTGCCCCTGCTGGCGCTCGACCGTCAATATGCCGTGCTCCGCGACGAGATCCGTGGTGCGCTCGACCGTGTCTGCGACTCCGGGAAGTTCGTGCTCGGTCCGGACGTCCACGATCTCGAAGCCGATCTCGCAAAGTCTCTCGACGTGCCGCACGTGATCTCGTGCGCCTCCGGCAGCGATGCCCTGCTTCTGGCGCTCATGGCGCTCGACATCAAGGCTGGCGACGAGGTGATCCTGCCCAGCTACACCTTCTTCGCCACCGCCAGTGCCGTCACGCGACTCGGCGCGGTGCCGATCTTCGCCGACATCGACCCGATCACCTACCTCGTCGACCCCGCCGACGTGCAGAAGAAGATCAGCAAGCGGACGAAGGCCATCGTCCCGGTGCATCTCTTCGGTCGCACGGCCGATATGGACGCGCTCTTGCCGATCGCCACCGCCGCGGGTCTGCCGCTGGTCGAAGATGCCGCGCAGTCGATCCTCTCGACCTGGCACGGCCGCTGCTCCGGCGCGATTGGAGATGTCGGCTGCTTCAGCTTCTATCCCACGAAGAATCTCGGCGGTGTCGGTGACGGAGGGTTCCTCACCACCACCCGCGACGACATCGCGGCGCGGCTCAAACTCCTGCGGGTGCATGGCATGGAACCCCGCTACTACCACCAGGTCGTCGGCATCAACAGCCGTCTTGATTCGCTGCAGGCTGCGGTGCTCCGCGTGAAACTCCCGCACCTCGACGCCTGGACCACCGCACGCCAGGTCAACGCCGCCCGCTACCAGGCGATCTTTGCGGAGTACGACCTGGCCGGCCACGTGGTGGTTCCCGGAGACGAACCTCGCGGTCGCCATGTCTGGAACCAGTTCGTGATCCGCGCACCGGGCGGCCACCGAGACGCCCTGCGAAAACACCTGGCCGCGTGCGGCGTCGGCACCGAGATCTACTATCCGGTACCCCTTCACCTGCAGCAGTGCTTCGAGTACCTCGGCTGGCGGAAGGGGGACCTGCCCCAGACCGAACTGGCTGCCGCCGAGACGCTGGCCCTGCCGATCTTCCCGGAACTCACCGAGAGGGAGCAGGAAACAGTGGTCGGCCGGATCGCCGAGTTTTTCGAGGCGCCACAACTCGAGCGGACAACCGGCGACATTCGTCGGCACCACCAGCCGGCAGCCGTCGTGGAAGAGCCGCACTTCGTGCGGCGCATGAACGCCGTGGGTCGGGCCGACGACGTGCGGTGCTGACTTCACGCGAACACTCGGCTTCCTGCCATGCGATCAGATGGCCGGTCATTCGTGGCGGCGAGTTTCCAACGTGCCGGCTTCACGAGAAACACGACATCCTGTCGTTTTCTCTTCGCCGACCTCCGTCGGCTGGTGCTCAACCGGCCATCCAGGCCTGCACGTGCGCGAGACTTCGTGGCGGCGAGTTTCCAACTTGACGTCTTCCCCCGCTATTTGGCTTTCACTCGAGGCTTCGGGCGGCAAATGATGAACATGCCCAGGCCGATCAGCAGGGTGATAAGCACGTAGGAAAGCAGGTATTTCGGCATGGAAGCGGACCTTTTTCCGGCCAGGGTTCCGACAGAGTAAGATTCTCCCCTGTCATTCAGAGGAGAATCTACCGCCCATGGCCCAGAAAACGAAACGTGCCCCGAAGTCGGCCGGCACCGCCACGATCAAGCTGCCCCCCGTCGACCTCAAAACCCTCGGGCTGATCGTCGATCTGGCCGACGAGGTCGCATCGGCAGCCGAAAAACGCCGCGACCCCCACCTGGAAATCCCCACCCGCAGCCTCTCGAACGTCCGCTTCAACAAGTCGCGGAAAATCATCGAGATGGGGGGCCAGACCAATCGTCGGCAACTCTTCAACCTCTCGCAGGCCAAGAGCTACATGCAAACCCTGCTCGTGGCCACCGGCTGCAAGCAACTCATCGACCAGCAGAAGACCACGAGCATCCGAGGCCTCTACTACCTGCTCAAGCACACGATCGAGGGGACCCGCGAGGAAACCTTCGCCACCCAGGAGGAGTGCGACCCGATCATCGAGGATCTGGAGGTCACGCTCGAGAGCCTGCGGGAGGAACTGCATGTCTACGCCAGCAACCGTGGCGGCATGGTGGGGCCGATCACGCTCATCGACTCCGGCGACGAGATCGACTGCTCCCGCATGGGCTCGGGCGGCTACAGCATCCCATCGATCGTCGAGGCCGATATCGTCAAGTTCAAGTCGTGCGACGCGAAGTTCATCCTCCACGTCGAGAAGGACACCGTCTGGCGTCGGTTCAACGAGGACAAGTTCTGGAGGAAGCACAACTGCCTGCTCACGCACGGCGGCGGCCAGCCACCCCGGGGTGTGCGGCGGATGCTCTACCGGCTCCATCACGAGCTCAAGCTTCCCGTCTATTGCCTGCTCGACAACGATCCCTGGGGCTACTACATCTACTCGGTGCTCAAACAGGGCTCGATCAACCTCGCCTACGAGTCGAAGCGGATGGCGATCCCCGAGGCCAAATTCCTCGGCATCCGCTCGCGTGACTACGACCGCTGCAAGCTCAGCCAGAGCGTGCAGATCGCCCTCAACGACACCGACGTCAAACGGGCGAAGCAGATCGCCGCCTATCCGTGGTTCGCGGAAAAGAAGGGCTGGCAGAAGGAGATCGAGACGATGCTGAAGAACGGCTTCAAGCTCGAGGTCGAGTCGCTCATCTCCAAGGACATCAGCTACGTCACCGACGTCTACACGCCGGAACGGCTCGAGGAACGCGACTGGCTCGACTGACTTCACACGAGCATGGCGGTGCGTCGCATGTCCGCGGGCGGGCTCATGTCTGCGTTCGTGCATCCGACCGCACGGGGCCGGGATCGTCGCCGTCACGCCTCCTCACGGAGGAG
>JBIIMX010000098.1:0-10123 GCA_044337765.1 Pirellulales bacterium
AAGGCGGCCCGAATCAACTCCGGGGCTGTTTTGCTAGCAGCCCGCCCCCCCGCCGCGGATTGCCAGCCGTTTTACCGCTGTGACGGCAAGTTTTCAGCGTGCCGTGCCCCCGTGGTGGCGAGTTTTCCAACTTGCCGTGCCGTGCCCCCCGTGGCGGCGAGTTTTTTAACTTGCCGTGTCCCGCCCCCACCGTGGCGGCGAGTTTTTTAACTTGCCGTGCCCCGCCCCCACCGTGGCGGCGAGTTTTTTAACTTGCCGTGTCCGTGAGTTGACGCTGCCCCTCACCCCATCCCGCATATAACCGCTCCGCCGGGACGGCAAAGCCTCCGTCGCTCGGAGATTCCGACTTGCCACCCGAAGCAGCGTGGCACGCACAACAAGTCGGACATCCTCCTCGTCTCCTCCAGCTTCGCCGATCCCGGCTCCCCCGTGGTGGCGGGATCTCCAAGCGTGACGTGTCCCGCTCCCCCGTGGCGGCGAGTTTTCAACTTGCCGTGCCGTGTCCCCCCGTGGCGGCGAGTTTTCAAGCGTGCAGTGCCCCGCCCCCCGTGGCGGCGAGTTTTTTAACTTGCCGTGTCCCGCCCCCCGTGGCGGCGAGTTTTTCAACTTGCCGTGTCCGTGAGTTGACGCTGCCCCGTCACACGAAAGCATCCGCGGTTTCGGCCGGGGCAGGCCCATATTTCAAGGGGGCCATTGTGAAACTGGCCCGTCCTTGGCTCACACTCCGTACCGCCGCGGAATAGCCGAACATGCTTGCCAGCGGTGATTCCGCGGTCAGCACGTTCATGCCGCCACGAATTTCGGTGTTTGTGATGATCGCCCGCCGCTGCTGAAGATCGTTGATCACGTCCCCGAGATGCTCCTCCGGCACCGTAACCTCCACTCGCATCACCGGCTCGAGGAGCACCGTGCCTGCCTCGGTCAGCATGCGGTCGATGCAATCCGCCGCTGCCATCCGGATCGCCACGTCGGTGGGCAGCGGTTCAGGCAGAGGACTCTCCAGCACCGCGATCCGCACCGCCCAGAGCGGACAGCCCTTGAGCCCGCCGCGTTCAGCGCTCTCGCGGACCGACTGCGTCATCAGGGCGGCCATGGAAGCCGCCGCCTCCGACTGCGGAAACCATTCCTGTTCGACGGTAACACCCGACTGCTCGCTGATCGGCTCGGCCCTCACGGTAACCTCGGCGGCGAGCGTCTGTCCCGCAACCTGGCGATTGACGCGGCCTGTCACAGTCACTGCCCTGGCAAGCGTTTCCTTGTAGCTCACCCGCGGCTTATGGACACGGCAACGGAGGTTGAAATCCCTCTCGAGCCTGTGCCGGATGACCTCCAGATGCAGCTCCCCCATGCCGGAGATCAGCGTCTGGCCGGTCTCCTCGCTCTCCACGGCCCGAAACGTGGGGTCCTGCCGCTTCATCATCTCCAGCACGTCAGCCAGTTTCTTTCGCTCGAGACTCGTCTCCGGCTCGATCGCCATCGAGATGACCGTCTCCGGAAACTGGATCTGTTCGAGGAGAATCGGGTCGTTCGCATCGCACAGCGTGTCGCCGGTGATGCTCGCCCGGGGGCCGATCACACCGACGATATCCCCTGCCTCGGCCTGCTCGATCTGCTCCCGGCGATCGGCCTGCACGTGCCAAAGCTGGGCAACGTTCTCCTTCTTCTGACGCAACGGATTCCACACGCGACTGCCGGCTTTGAGCGTGCCGGAATAGACGCGCACGAACGAAAGATCGCCATGTTTTTCGGCCACGATCTTGAAGACAAGCCCGCAGAACGGCGCCTTGGGATCAGCCTTTCTCGCAAGCACTGCCGGCGCCGCTGCGGCCTTTTTCCCTGCGGCAAGCTTGGAGGGATCGATCCCTTCGACCGGCGGCACGTCAGCCGGGCTCGGCAGATACCAGGCCACGGCGTCGAGCACCGGCTGCACCCCGATGCAGTCGAGTGCCGATCCCCCCAGCACAGGCACCACCTGCCGGAGAATCGTCGCCTGCCGGATCGCCCGCCTGATCACCTCAACCGGGATCGGCACATCGCCAAGGGCCAGTTCGGCCAGCTCTTCGGAAAAGTCGAAGAGGGTCGATACCATCTGCTCCCGCCACTCCGCCGCGACATCCGCAAGCTCGGACGGCACCGGTGACCTCATCACACTGGCGGCCCCGGCGCCGCCGGCCAACGCATCCTCCTTCGAGGGAAAGGTCAGGAGCTCCATCGTCACGAGATCGACGAGGCCACGGAAGGGGTTTTTGACGTGCGGCGGCCCGAGGCCCAGCGGCACCTGCAGGACCAGCGGCCGGGCGGACAGCCGTTCTTCGATCTGCTTGATCGTACCGAAGAAGTCGGCCCCCTCCCGGTCGAGTTTGTTGATCAAAGCGATTCTCGGCACGCCGTATTTGTCGGCCTGACGCCAGACGGTCTCGCTCTGGGCCTCGACGCCTTCGCGGGCTGAAAAGACCACGACGGCACCGTCGAGCACCCGCAGGCTCCGTTCGACTTCGGCCGTAAAATCGACATGCCCAGGCGTGTCGATCAGGTTCACCGTGACATCCTGCCAGCGAAAGGTCACCGCCGCGGAATAGATCGTGATCCCCCGCTCCTGCTCCTCGGGATCGAAGTCGGTGATCGTGGTGCCGCGATCCACGTCGCCAAGGCGATGGCTCGTTTTCGTAAAAAACAGCAACCGCTCCGTGAGCGTGGTCTTGCCCGCATCGATGTGGGCGATGATCCCGATGTTGCGAATCGCTTCCAGCTGCCGGCTCATGCCGCTTTTCTCCATCACATCTTTTCGACAGTTCCGATGCCGAGGATCTCGAGCCCCTGGCGAAGAATCCGGCCCGTGAGATCACAGAGGGCCAGGCGGCTGCTCCGCTCGTTCCCTTCGGCCTTGAGCACGGGCAGGGCGTCATAGAAGGTCGAATAACACCCGGCCAGCTCGTAGAGCCAGGCTGTCAAAACGTTGGGCCGGTAGTCGATCTCCACGTCCTCGAGCGCCTCGCCGAACCGCACCAGTTCCAGCGCCAGTGCCCGCTCCTGCGGTGTCGCCAGCGACACTCCCTCCAACGACTGCCGAAGGGCCATGCGGTCGATCCCGCCTTTCGAGAAGATGCCCTCGACCCGCGCCACCGCATACTGCATGTAGGCCGCGGTATTCCCTGTCAGTTGCAGCATCTTGTCGAAGCTGAAGACGTAGTCGGTCGTACGGTTCTGAGAGAGGTCTGCGTACTTGATGGCACCGATGCCGACGATTTCGGCGACATGCTGCTGCTCATCGGCGGCCATGCCGGCACCGGCGCGGCCTTGGTCGCTGTCGCCTGCCTGCTGCATTCTGCCCGCCCGCTCCACCCCCTCGTCGAGCAACGCTTCCAGGCCGACGGTGTCGCCCGCCCGCGTTTTGAAGGGCTTTCCATCCTCTCCGAGCACGGTGCCGAAGGCGACATGCACGAGCTCAACGCCATCGATCCGCTGCCGGTTGCCACAGCCCCAGAGCTTCGCCGTCGCGAACAACTGCTCAAAATGCGGACCCTGCCGGCTATCAACCACGTAGAGGATGCGGTCGGGCTGCCAGTGTTCCATCCGCCATTTCAGCGTCGCCAGGTCGGTCGTGGCATAGAGAAACGCCCCGTCCGCCTTGCGGATCAGGAACGGGGGGGCATCGTCGCCGTTCAGAAAAATGCCGATCGCCCCGCGGCTTTCCCGGGCCTGCACCGCCGGATCCGCCATCAGTTCCGCCACCACGCCCGCCAGCATCGGCTGATAAAAACTCTCGCCGAGGGCGTGGTCAAACGAAACGTGGAGCCGCGAAAAGATGCGGTCGATCTCGGACCGACAAAAAGGCATGAACCGCTCCCAGAGCGACCTGTTCTCGGCGTCGCCCTCGTGCAATTTTGCCGTCTCGGCGAGCACTTCCCGGCCAGCATCCGGATAACGGGCCGCGAGGGCCGCCGCCTCGGGATCTCGGGCGAGCTCTTCCGGCTTGGCGTCGGCAACCTTGCGAACCAACCTGTAGAGTCGCCCCAATTCTGCAGTCGGGTCGGCGGCGAACCGGGCGTCATCGCGGCAATGCTTCCAGCCCCAGAGGATCATGCCGAACTGGGTGCCCCAGTCGCCCAGGTGGTCGTCGGTGATCGTGTTGTGGCCGCGAAATTTCAGGATCTTGGCCAGGGCGTCACCGATCACCGTCGAGCGGATGTGGCCCACGTGCATCGGCTTGGCGACATTCGGACCGCCGAAGTCGATGACGATCGTCTCTGGTTCCGCGACCGGAGCAACACCCATTCGAGGATCGCGAACAGCCGCGACAACCGCCCGCCCCAACGCATCCTGACGGACGCGGAGGTTGATGAAGCCGGGGCCCACCGGCTCCGTCGGCGGCTCGAACAGGTCCGCCACGTCGAGCCGACGCATGATCTCGAGGGCCACGTCCCGCGGCTTGAGCCCCGCCCGCTTGGCCAGTGCCATCGCCATGGTGCCGGAATAATCACCGAATTTCGGGTCGGCCGTCTCGCGGACCTGATCGACGAGCCCCGGCAGTTCCTCGGCCTTGATGCTGACAATCCCATCGGCAGAGAGCCGCTCGAGGGCCGCGTGAAACATGCCGCGGAGCGCCCTGCGGAACGTGGTTCCCCGATTCTGTCCCTGCAACGACTCGCGGCCCGGATCGCCGCCTGAGGCGGTCACCGTGCCGTCCCCAGGGCCGCGGATCCGTTGGGCAGCGGTACCGTCTTACAGCCACTCCAGAGGTTCTCGAGGTCCCAGTAATCCCGCGATTCGGCGTCAAACAGATGCACGACGACATCTCCGTAGTCGATCACGATCCAGCGGCCATCCTCGTAGCCTTCGACGCCGCGACGGGTGTCGTGCATCTCCTTCTTCATCACCTGCTCGATCTCGTCGGCCATGGCGTGCAGTTGCCGGCGGCTCGCGCCGGTGGCCACCACGAAGTAATCAAAGACGTCGGTGAGTCCGCGGAGATCGAGGACGTGCACGTCGGTGCCGCGTGTCTCGTCGGCGACTCTCGCTGCGGCGAGGGCTCGCTTCCGGGCGTGGTCGGGCCTCGGCTCTGTCCTGGATTCCGTCTGCTTGGATTCAATCTGTGCAGAAATCTTCGGACCGGCCTGGGCGGCGGTCCGCGGCGACTCTGGCTCGTTGCGGGCGGTGCTCACGGGGATCACAAGTCCTGGATACTCGGCGACAAGATCGGGAAACGCCGGATTCTAACCGGAATTTCCCGTCCTGCCCAAAGACGCCTGCTCTCAGCGGGCGCAGGCACGCTCCGCGGCCAACGCGATACCGGCCAGCACGAGTTCCGGCATCTCGATCGCCCCGGGCAGTGCATCGCGAACCGCGCCGCGCCAACCGCCGGTGAGCAGAACGTCGGCATCCGCACCGACGGCGGCCCGCGCCTCCTCCACGAGCCTGGCGATCGCACCACGGATGCCCCAGCCGATACCGGCCGCGATCGCTTCCGACGTCGATCGACCGGGCATCACCGGGGGCGTCTCCCGTTCGAGGGCAGCTACGGCAGGCAGCCGGCTCGTGCCTTCCGCCAGCGCACGGGCCATCAGGGCCGGCCCCGGCAGGATGGCCCCCCCCAGGAAACCACCGGCCGGCGACACAAGGTCGACGGTGGCAGCAGTGCCACAGTCGACAATGATCGCACCGCGGCCCGGCGCTCTGACAAGGCCCGCCGCAGCAGCGGCAGCCAGCCGGTCGATCCCCACCTTGTGAGGTTCGTCGACGAGCATCTCCAACGGCAGATCATGGTGCTGAATCCGCCGCTGCCGCAGCACACGGTGCCGCGTGGCGGAGAGTTCGGCGATCGCAGCCTCGAGCCTCGCCGCGGCAGCGTCGTGCACGCTGGCCACGAGCACCACGGCGGCCGAGGGAGCTGCCTGATTCAGCCACGTCTCGAGATTTGCAGGACGAAAACCATGGCTATCGAGGTCCTGTCGCTTGGCCACCGTCGGCAGCCGCCGGAATCCTGAACCCGAGCCGTCGATGCCGTGGTCGGTCACCACTGCCAGCTTGATCCGCGTGTTGCCCACGTCGGCGAGAAGCACCGTATCGCCGAGGCAGAAGGGTGCGTTGCTGGAGGTTGTCATAGGAAGCGGCCTCACGTCCAAGAGCTCGTCCAAGAGCTCGAGATTCCTACAGCATATACCTGCTCCGTACTTCCCGTTGCGGTGAGGTTTTCAACATGGCGTGTCTTCGTGACGACGACTCCACGCCACGAAAACCCCTGGCCACGGAAAGAGCACCTCCAGCCGGAGCTCTCGCACCCCCGGGGCCCGAAGCCCTGCCAACGGCCGCTTGAACCGGCTGCTACGGGGCGTCCAATTGCGTCACGATCGCGGCCAGCAGACGGTCGAGTCCCTGTCCGGTGACAGCGCTGACGGCCAGCACGTCGCGGCCGATCTGTTCGGCGAGAGCCGCGCGGACGGCCTCCGTATCGGGCAGTTCGGCCTTGCTCACGACCACGATCTCCGGCCGCGTGCCCAGTCGCTCGTCGTAGAGAACAAGCTCGTCCCGAATGGCCCGGTAATTCATCAGCGGATCGCTGCCGTCGATCGGCGCTGGTTCGACCACGTGCACGATGATGCCGGCCCGCTCCACGTGCCGCAGAAACTCGTGGCCGAGCCCGATGCCGGCGTGGGCGCCCTCGATCAGGCCCGGCAGGTCGGCGAGCACAAAGCTGCGATCCCGCGACACGGCGACGATCCCGAGCATCGGCTTCTTCGTCGTGAATGCGTAGTCGGCGATCTCCGGACGGGCCCGGGAGAGTCGCGAAAGCAGCGTACTTTTCCCCGCATTTGGCTTGCCCACGAGCCCGACGTCGGCAATCACCTTCAGTTCGAGAAGCAGACGGCGGGCCTCCCCCTTCTCGCCAGGGGTCGTCTCGCGAGGGGCCCGATTGGTGGACGACTTGAAGTGGAGATTGCCCCAGCCCCCCGCCCCGCCCTTCGCGGCCACGATGGTGTCGCCGGGCGTGGCGAGATCCTTGAGCACAAGCCCCGTCGTTTCATCGATCACGACCGTGCCGGGAGGCACGAGCAGAACGAGGTCCTCGGCCATGCGGCCGTGGCAATTGGCCGGGCCGCCCGACTCGCCGCTGGAGGCCCGCCACTGTTTGCGATGGGCGAGTGGGGCCAGCGAATCAACGCCCGCCTGGGCTCGCATGATCACACTGCCGCCGTCACCGCCGTTGCCGCCGTCAGGGCCGCCGAGCGGGATATATTTTTCCCTACGAAAGCTCTTGCAACCGCGTCCGCCGTTGCCCGCCGCCACTTCAATCTGGACGCGGTCTACGAACACGCTCAGCCAGCGAGCACGTTGACGCGCCGGCCCTCACGGTCGAAACCGACCACGCCATCGACCAGGGCGAAGAGCGTAAAATCGCTGCCGGTGCCGACGTTTTTACCGGCGTGGAACTTGGAGCCGACCTGCCGAACGAGGATGTTGCCCGCGCGGACCTGCTGACCACCGAACTTCTTGACGCCGCGCCGTTGGGCGTTTGAGTCGCGGCCGTTGCGGCTGGAGCCCTGACCTTTTTTATGTGCCATTGATCGTCTCTGCTCTGTTTTCTGCTCGGGTGTCTACTTGTTGGGTGTCGACTTGGATGTCGACTTGGATTTTTGATCGGTTTGAGCGGTGGATGCCGACTACTCGTCCTCAGTTTCGTACTTGAAAACCCAGGCGTGGTCAATGCCCTCGGGCACTTCCGTGGCCTTGCGGTAGAGGCTCGGGCCCTGCGGTCCAAACAGCCCCTCGAGGAAGAGTTCGCGTTTTTCAGGATCCTGCTGCCCGCGGATTGCCGGCCAGATCAAGTCAAAAGCCGCAAGGCCGTCGCTCCCCGGGAGTCGCTGCCGGTTCAGATCGACATCCTCGAGCGCCGCCAGCGTGCGGGCCATCGAGAGTTCCCGGGTCAGGCTGCCCACCCGTGAGGCTGCCGATCCAAAAAAGGCCACCATGCGCCGCTGCCGTGGGTTGCCAGGGGGGATGTCCGCGAGCGTTTCCAGCACCCTGGCGAGGGATTCGAGCGGTTTCTGCTGCACGCCTTCCGGCGTGAGGTCCATTGCTGCCAACGCCTGCCGTCGCGCAGCATCCTGATCGGCATCAGTCGGCGCCGCCAGTGCCCGCGAAAGCTGTTCCAGGTACTCCACCCCCAGATCGCCAAACACCGCGCGGACCAGCGGGCCGCGAGCGGTCGGCTCGGGGATCGCGGCAACCGCACGCACGACCTTCGCCAACGGGATCAGGTCGCCGCCGCGGATCGCCTCGCCATTTTTGTCGGGAACCACCAGATCGGACCAATCGAGCCCGAGGTCAGCGAGACCGGCCACAGGCCGCGACTTCACCACCTGCGGTCGGCCCAATGCCTCCAGCAGTTTTCCGCCCAGCGTCATCCGCTCAAACATGCCGGCATAGCCGACATTCAGTTCTTCGTCGACCTCGTCACGATCGTCGCCGGGCCGCCAAAAATTGAGTTGCAGGGCCTCGAGAGCATGTTCCATCTCGGAACCCGGCGGCAGATCTTTGGCGAATGTCGCTCCTTCCCGGGGCCGCCAGCGGATCGCGTTGGTGAGGCCGCGGACCGTGATGGTGAAAAAGTCGATCCGCGAATCAACATCCTCCCAGACCGCCACGCCCCACCGTTCACCACCGGGTGGTATGTCGGTGGCAGCCATGCTCGCGCTATCCAAAAGCTCCCGCGCCGGGTCCTCGCGGCGACGGATCGGCCCCATGGCGTTGGGGACGACGCGGTCGAGATAGCTGCGATAGGCGGTGTCGCCCTCGGCTTCCGTCAGAGGCTCCAGGCTCTCGAGCACGAAGTGCGGCAGGAACCGCACCGGGGCCTCGAACGGTTCGACGGTTCGCTTGGTGGGATCGGCTGGGTCGATGACGGTGCGGCGGCCACCCGTATTTCGCACCCTGTAGACCAGATACCAGACTCGCTTTCGCTGCATGCGGAGTTCGGCCGCGGGCACGTCAACGTCGATGAACCGTGGTGGCTTGAAGGAGAACTCCAGGCACCATATGCCACGTTGGAATTCCCGATTTTTCGCTCGTTCGACGAGTGTCGTGTTCGGCGGGGACTGTTGCGGAGTCCAGGTCTGATCGTTCAGCCCACGGGTTACCTCCAAGAGATCGCCGCGGAGCACATGGGAATCGTTGCTGGCACGGGGCGGGATCACAGTGAGCACGCCAGGGGCCAGCCGACGGAACCCCTGCTGAACAGCACCGTCCCGATCGGCCCCCACAGCAGATCCCACCAGGTCAATCGTTCCCGAGATCCAAACCAAGGCCAGGAGGGGCAGAACGGAGGCCGCTCCCCGTTGAGAAACGGCTGGGAAAATCATGTTTTTCCGCCCTCTTTTCCCGATGTCCATGCCGCCTGCCTCTGGGGAAATCCTAGCGAAAATCGGCTTATCAAACAGAAATCGGCCGTAAATCCGAACACAAAACCGAAAAAATGCCTCAAGGCGCCCAAATCTCCTTGATTACCCATATTCTTCAAAGCAGAATCTCTGCGGAGGTGTTTCGGACCGCGTCGGTCCGAAGCCTGCCTGACGGGCCGCAAAAACCCATTTTTCACTGAATATTGGCCTACGCTGCGGCGGCGTTCCGAAAGACACTCCGTGGGTCGTGAGACCCGACCGGATCAACCGACCAATCTTCCCCCTCACGCCTTTCGGCATCTGACACGACCATGCTGGAACGGAATCGCCTGCATCCCCCCCGCCCCTCCGCCCCGACGCAGACGGACGGCTGGTTCGATGGCCCAACGGCCGGATGCGGCGGTCTGTTTGCGTCGCCTCAGGACTACGACTCCACCGGGATTTTGGCGGGCGTTGATCCGTATGAGTCCCGCTACTGGTGGATGCCTGAACTTTCCGCAGAGCCGATCACGGCAGGAGAATCGCCCATGGCGGCGATGGCTCCTGCCCCCGTTGCGAACCTGCCGGTCGATTCCAGCGGCGGCTCCCATCGCTCGGGACTCCTGGAGCGGCTGAGGCGGGCCGGTCAGGCTACGCGGAGTACGGGCTCGCGGACCACCGCCGCTGCCTGATCGACCTCGGCGGCAAGTGCTGCATAGTCGGCGGCGCCGTGCGAGTCGGGCGCGTAA
>JBIIMX010000227.1:0-5555 GCA_044337765.1 Pirellulales bacterium
CGGCGGATGCGTGCCTGAAACACCTGCGCCGACCCCCAGGCAGGATGCTTCTTCTCGGATGATGCAAAGAAGGACTGCACGTCACGGCCAACTTCCGTGGCCAGCCGCGTGCCAGCCTCATACATACAGAGCACGACGCCAAGCAGCCGGAGACGGGAATTGACGTGCTCCGACACCAACTCGATCGTCTCCAGTAATTTGCTGAGGCCGTGGAGGGCGAGAAAGTGCGGCTGCAGGGGCAGCAGCACCTCGTCCACCGCCGCCATGGCGTTGAGCGACAACAGTCCGAGCGACGGCGGGCAGTCGATCACCATATAGTCGAAGGGGTCTGGGTGGCTGCCAACGGATTGGCACCTGGCGTCGGCCTCCATCCGCTGTCGCAGGATCAGTTCCCGGCCGCTGCGACCGGCCAACGCCATCTCCACCGCGGACAGATCGATGTGGGAGGGCACAACGCAGAGATTCTCTCCGGCGGCCACCGTCGCCGCTGCCAACGGCTGCCCCCCGACGAGCACGTCGTAGGCCGAAAGCGGGTGTGATCCGGGCATCACGCCCGCGTGGAGCGTGGCATGCGCCTGGGGATCGAGATCGACGAGGCAGACCCGTCGGCCCGCACGGGCCAACGCCACGGCAAGGTTGACAGACGTGGTCGTCTTGCCGACGCCACCCTTTTGATTGGCCACGGCGATGGATCGCATGAGAAACCTCAGTGCCTGCATGTCCGCCGGCCTGAACGCCGGCGGGCAGGGAGCATAGGCGTCACCACCACCCCGAAAAAGGTCATCTTCGCGAGCTCTCGTCAGCCGCGAGCGTCGAGCGAATCCACTTTTCGAGCCCCGGCCCGATACGGCCCAACCCAATTCGCCCAGGCTGCCCGACCACCGCGAGCGACCCACCTGATGGATCGAAGTCGATCACCAGTTCCGTGCGGCCCTGATCGCGTAGCTCCGCGGCGGAAGGGGAGCCGGCCCTGCCTGAAAGGTCCTTGCCTGAAAGGCCTTTGTCTGAGAAGGGCTTGTCTGAGAATACGATCGCGACATCCCATGCTGCGAGCGGCAGTCGCGTCGCGCCATTTCCTTCGGTTTCATACCCATCCATTCCTCCGTTGCCGCCGCCCCGCCAGCTGAAGTTGGCATCCTCCACCAGTCCGCGACGCATGTGGACGAGCCCTGGGGCTTGAGAGGCATCGATCCGCGTGCGGGCTGCCAGCCGGCCGGCCGCAGGCCCTGGCTCCAGCAGGAGCAGTTCAACCACGGGTGCCGCCGAGATCCGTCGGGCGGCTACCGGGCCGTAGTACTCGAGGCAGCGGCGGGTCTGATGCCGCTGAAACCAGACGCCGGTAAGCCCCGCCGCCACTCCCAACAGGAGCAATCCCGCCACCAGCCAGGTGCCTCGCGGGCTGCCAGCGGCCCGTACGGATGTTGTCTGCGAAGGGGCCTGTGGCAGCATCGAGCATGATCCTTTTGAATGATCCTGAGGGCGGGCCAGCAGGCTCGCCGCACCCGCCGCCGCTGCACTGTATACTCATGGCCCAGTGGGACAAAACCGCGGGACAATACCGCGGGACATCCTGCCTGCCCGTACCGCCTTGCCATCCGGAGCTGCCGCGCATGCCCAACGCGTTTGATCCCTATCGCGAAGCCCTCGTCGTCGAGAACCACACCGTCTGGCCCGACGACTACGAAGACTGGTCGGAGGCCGACAGGGCCCGAGTCGAGACACTGTTGCATGCCGCGCCACAAGAGGCCGCGGAACTCGACTATCACCGGCAGCACACCGGCTTTGCCCGCGTGATCACCGTCACTTCCGCCGACCTCGACCGCGTGAGCGTGGCCTGACGGGCCTCCAAGGGAGAGACCCGCCCGTGCCGTCCGACACCGCCACCATTCGACTGCATCTTCCGGCAGCCGCCGGTCAGGCCGATCGCTCCTACGACATTGTCGTCGGCAGCGGCGTGCTGGGCTCGATCGGTCCCGCGGTCGCGGCCACCGGTGCGACGCGGGTCGTCGTGATCGCCGATGCAGCCGTAGCCGATTCCCATGCAGCCACCGCGGCCTTCTCCCTTCAGGCCGCCGGCGTGGAGGCCGCCTCGCTCACCGTTCCCTCCGGCGAATCCTCGAAGTCGGTCGCCTCGCTCGAGCGGCTCTGGAACGAAATGGCCAGGCTCGCGATCGATCGCCACACGCACGTGGTCGGAGTGGGCGGCGGAGTGGTGGGCGATCTGGCGGGGTTTGCCGCCGCCACGTTCGGCCGCGGGCTGCCCGTCTGGCACGTGCCGACGACGCTTGTCGCCCAGGTGGATAGCGCCATCGGCGGCAAGACAGGGATCAATCTTGCGGCGGGGAAAAATCTCGTCGGCAGTTTCTGGCAGCCTCGCGGCGTGATCGCCGACGTGGATACGCTCGCCACGCTGCCCGACCGCGAATTCAAGAGCGGCCTCGCGGAGGTGGTGAAATACGGCATGATTCTCGACCCTGAGTTTTTTGCCTGGCTGGAGGCCAACACCGATGCGATCCTCGGCAGGGATGCCACATCGCTTGGGCATGTGGTAAGCCGCTCGGCAGAGCTCAAAGCCGGAGTCGTGGAACGCGACGAGCGGGAGGTCACCGGCCTGCGGGCGATCCTCAACTACGGCCACACATTTGCCCATGCCTACGAGACCGCTGCCGGCTACGGCACGCTGCTGCACGGCGAGGCGGTTGCCATCGGCATGGTTTCGGCGGCGGCGCTCGCTCTGGCGATCGGTCGGATCGGACAAGATGTCGTCGCCCGACAACGACAACTCCTTCGGGCATGCGACCTGCCTGTAACGGTGCCGACCGGCGAGCGATTCACGGCCGACGCGCTGCTCGACACCATGGCACGCGACAAGAAGACCGTTGGCGGCCGCCTGCGATTCGTTCTTCCTACCCGGATCGGCCACGTCGAACTCGTCGAGGGCATCGATCCGGCGGCGGTGCGAGCGGTTTTGATGTCGTGCTGAAACGATTCCGACGCACTCTTTCCGACGCCCCGTCTCTCATGCGGTCCCGCTAAAACCTACCGCTGAAACCAGCCCCGCCCACAAGAGGAGCACTACCGTGCAGCACATCCGTCTCTCTTTCTTCACGGCCGCAATCCTGTCGCTTGCAGCAGTGTTGTGTTCAGAGTCAGCGGCGCATGCACAGAACGACTGGCAGTACCCCGACCCCTATTTCGGAATCCTCGAAATCGAGAAATCGCACGACGGCGTGACGGCCCGCCGTTCTCGCTCCGAAGCGAATCCCGCCCAGCGGTCGAGTGCGTTCGCCGCCCCGTCGGCCTGGAAGGCTCCCGCGGGCCAAACCAAAGAAGATGCCACAGGCAGGCCCGTGGCCGCTCCCGCCCCCGCCTCGCGGCCCAAGTGGCGGAATCGTTGGCGGAGGTAGCCCGATGACTCCTGGGATGTGCTTACAACGCGAGGCACGTTCGCCGACCACATCCGGTGCATGGCATGACGCTCTGCGGAGCCGCCCCGGCTTGACCGCATGCCGCACTCTGGCTGACACCGCACTGCCACCCTCATCTTGCTCGAGAACGGAATGATCGAGATGCGACTGCTCGTCATCGAAAACGGCTTGCGTACGGCGAACGGGCATCACTTCAACAACAGCCAAGGCCTGAAACAGGCCTGCGAGTCCCTGGGCATCAAGGCTGATTTCTTTATCAACCGTCGCGCCAGTCCGGCTATCGTCTCTGCACTAGGCGCGACACCTTGCTTCGAGTACTCGCCTTATGACCGCGTATCGCGAGACCCCCTTTGCGGAGAACTGAAAAGCTTCCTCATCCAGAGTCAGGCCATTGCTGACGATTTTTCGACAGCACAGGGGAATCTTGGCGCCGAGGACTGCCTCGTTGTGCCCAGCGCAGCCTGCCTCGGGCATCCTGATCCGGTCGGCCTGAAGGTCTCCAGACCGATGGATAGACCTGGGCAGAGAGTGCCTTTCGATGACGAGATGATCGACACAGCACCGCCCCGAACAGCCCCTGGCGAATCTGCGTGACGCGGATGCGTCGGTCAACGCTGGCAAAGGTACTGCAAGCGTCATCGTGCGCCAGGTTCCCCTGGACTGATGGTCGTCGGCAGCCTGCCGATCGAATTGCCGTGGCAGGCATCATGTCTCGAGCGAAGAGCGATCGACAGGAACAGCGTTCTGCCGTCCCGAGTGCCGGCACACCATCATCCCAGGATCGACTCGATCACGTGGCCATGCACGTCGGTAAGCCGCCTCTGGATGCCGTTGTTGTAGACCGACAGCTTCGTGTGATCGATGCCGAGCAAGTGCAGCGCGGTGGCGTGGAGATCGTAGCAGTAGGTGGGATCCTCGGCTGCCTTGAAGCCGAGTTCGTCACTCGTGCCGTAGGAAGTGCCCCCCTTGATCCCGCCACCGGCCATCCAGACGGTGAAAGCACCCGCATTGTGATCTCGGCCCTTCCCCTGCGCCGCTGGCTGGCGGCCGAACTCGGTCGAGCAGATCACGAGCGTCGTATCGAGGAGACCGTGGGTCTTGAGGTCTGAAAGGAGAGCGCTTGCGCCGCCGTCGAGGATCGGGCCCCAATAGCCGTGGTCACGGACGATGTCCTCGTGAGAGTCCCAGTTCGGCCGGATCTTTCGGGCCGTCGTGTTCTCGGCGCCGCAGTAGATCTGCACGAACCGCACGCCACGCTCCACGAGCCGCCGTGCCAGCAGGCACTGCCTGCCGAAGGGGCCGATCTCCGGATGGTCGAGTTGATAGAGATGTTCGACGAGGTCCGTTTCGCCGGAGAGGTTCGTCACCTCCGGGGCCGAGAGCTGCAGCCGCGCCGCCAGTTCGTAGGCGGCGATGCGGGCATCGAGTTCACTGTTGTCGGCCCGGGGCCCACGATGCTGGGCGTTGATCGCCGCCAGAAACTCACGGCCCGCCTTCTCTCCCGCGACGATCCCTGCGTGCGCGTCGGGCGGAAAGAGATCGGCGATCGGCGGCTTGCCGGCAGCGGTCTCGATGACGGTGCCCTGATGGATCGCCGGCAGAAAACCAGCCCCCCAGTTGATCGGGCCACCGGGGGGCAGCCCGCGCGGATCGGGCAGGACGACGAACGCCGGCAGGTCTTCGGCCATGCTTCCCAGCCCGTAGGTCACCCACGCGCCCATGCTGGGGAAGCCGGGCAGAATGAAGCCGCTGTTGGCCATGAACATCGCCGGGCCATGCAGCGCCGTCTTGCTCTGCATCGAGTGGATGAAGGCCATGTCGTCGACCTTCGATGCCAGCCGCGGAAAGAGGTCGCTCACCCAGCGACCGCATGCGCCATGCTGGCGAAACTTCCAAAAGCTCGAGGCGCAGTTGCCGGGCTTGGACGCGAAGAACTGCACCATGCCCGTGGGATCGAACGGAGTGCCGGCCCGCTTCTCGAGTTCGGGCTTGTAATCGAAGGTGTCGAGATGCGAGAGACCGCCCGGGCAGAAGATCTGAATCACCGCCTTGGCCCTGGCCGGAAACATCGGCGGCCTCGCGGCCAGGGAATTTGCCGACGGCGGGGTCGCAGCAGCCGCTGCGACC
>JBIIMX010000334.1:0-4219 GCA_044337765.1 Pirellulales bacterium
ATGAACAACCACTCGATCGGCACGAGCAGGGGGCCGAGCGAGTGGATCATGTCCACTCGGGACTGGAACGTCCCGGCTCCAGACAGCACAGAGGCGTTGGTGAGCAGGTGGACGACCAGGAAAGCACCGACGGGAATCAGGCCCGCCAGCGAGAACAACCGGTAGATCAGAAATTGGTGACGGGCAAGGAAGGACTGGGACGAGTCGTTCACGGACACACTCTGCCTCGCTGCGCTGAGTTCGACACCGGATTCAAGGGCCCCGCTGTTCAACCGGCGCGGTGCCGCTGCCGCCTGCCTCAGGAGTATAGATTTGTCACGCTCAGCGGCAACGGCGGCACCGCATTTGGCGGGCGATTCATCTGATTTTATACTTCGAGGGCAGTGATCCCATCGGGATTCGGTGTGCGGAGAGCCGTTGGTGCCCAATACAGTCCCACCCTCGACGAGCCAGAGCTTGGCCGGACAAGCCGACGCCGGGTCCGTGCTGGAGCAGCTCCCGGACGGCATCGCGCTGGTCCGCGAAGACGACACCATCGTCTGGGCCAACGGTCGGCTGACCGCCTGGTGCGGCAAGCCGGACCTGCAAGGCCTCGACTTCTTCGATGCACTCGACCGCCCGGAACGGCTCGGCCCGGACGACAGCCCGTTCCGCGTGGCGATCGCCACCGGCCGCACGACGACCGCGACGCTGAGAACGGCAGACAACCGTTACTACCACCTGCAGGCCGCCGCAGGCGTTGACGCCGCGGCCGCTCCCGTCGCCGTCGCGGCGGTGCGGGATGTCACACACACGATCCTCGAACAGCAGAAGCTGGCTGCCATCCATCAGGCGGGGCAGAAGCTCGCCGATCTCGCGCCGGCCGAACTCGCCGACATGACCGTCGAAGAACGGATTGATCTCCTCAAGAGCAACATCCTTCACTACTCGAAGGATCTGCTGCAGTTCGACGTCGTCGAGATCCGACTGCTCGATCGGCAGACGGGCAGACTGGAGCCGCTGCTCGCGGTCGGCATGCAACCGGAAGCAGAGGCCCGCGTGCTCTACGCACGGCCCGAGCACAACGGCGTGACCGGCTACGTCGCCGCCACCGGCCGTGGCTATTTCTGCAACGACACCACGAAAGACCCGCTCTATCTGGAGGGCTGCAAAGGGGCGAAAAGCTCGCTCACCGTGCCCTTGATCCTGCATGAACAGGTGATTGGCACGTTCAACGTCGAGAGCCCTGAGCCCGGCGGCTTCTCCGAAACCGACATGCGGTTTCTCGAAATCTTCTCGCGTGACGTGGCGGCCGCCCTCAACACGCTCGAACTGCTCGTGGCGGAAAAGGCCTCGACTGCGGCCGAGAGCATCGAGGCCATCCACGGTGCCGTGGCCCTGCCGGTGGACGACATCTTGAACGATGCGGTGAGCGTCATGGAACGCTACATCGGACACAATGCGGACGTCGTGGAGCGGCTGCAGCGGATTCTGCGAAATGCCCGCGACATCAAGCAGGTGATCCAGAAAGTGGGCGAGCAGATGACGCCCAGCTCGGCCCACGCCCAACGCCGCCAGGGGAATCGTCATCCGGCCCTCGCGGGCCGCCGCATTCTGGTGGCGGATGCCGACGAACAGGTGCGGGCAGCGGCTCACGCGTTGCTCGAACGGTGCGGCTGCACCGTGGAGACGGCCCGCGACGGCATCGAGGCGGCTTCGATGGTGCGAGCCTGCGGCGCAGAGGCCTACGACGTCATCATCGCCGACATCCGTCTGCCCGACATGAGCGGCTATGAACTCCTGATTCGTTTGCGCGAACTCCGCGAGAACGTTCCACTCGTCCTGATGACCGGATTCGGATACGACCCGGGCCATTCGATCGTGAAGGCCCGGCAGGCCGGGATCGACCTCGTGCTCTTCAAGCCGTTCCGGGTCGACCAGCTCCTCGACACCGTGGAGAAGATGCTCACACGTGCCCCCGCGATTGGGGCCGCCGCGGGCGAGTCGGCGGCTCGCGGACCACGGCCCGACGAGGGCTGACGGACCACCCCCTCTGCGGGGCGGTAAGCCGGCGGCCGCGGCTTTGAAAAACAGCGTTCCTCGGCGGCTGTGGCGTTTTGGAAAGACTGGGCAGCCTTTCCGCCCCGACATGCCCTTGACCCGGCTTCGCCCAGACGGCTACTTCTCCCCGCCTGCGGTTCCGGTCCTGCGCACAGGAAGCAGTATCCATGGCAGAAGTGAATAGCCTCATGGCAACGACATCGAAACGTTTTTTTCGTCCGGCCCGGGGAACGCGCGGGGCGATCGTGGTGATGCTCGGCTTGGTATGCGTGGCACTCAGCCTGTGCGGGCCCGATGCCAGCCGTGGGGCGGAGCCCACCCCAGAGCCGCTGCCACCAGCCACCGACGACGCCGCGGCTGCACGGCGAGTCATGGAGGAAGCGATTTCGAGGTCGGGCGAAAACGCCCGCCAGACGCAGGCCAGCCCCCCGACCGACGGCGGCACGTCGGCAGCCGTTCCAGATGATCTGCTCGTGGCGAGGATCTCGGCCGAAGTCGCCGCCAAACAGCTCGAGGCCAGACGCACCGCCCAACGATCTCCCGCCGATGCCCTTGCCCTGCTCGACGAGGCCGCCGCCAAGATCGCCGACCCGGCCGTGCCCGAAAAGGTGCGAACGCAACTCCAGCAGAGGATCGAACGGGCGCGTCGCGACATCGAGGAATCGACCGGCAAACGTCGCGGAGAACTCGAGATGGAGCGAAAAAGCGCCCAGGTCGAGGCCCGTGTCACCCGCGAGAGGTCGCAGAAGGTCGAGGTCGACCAGCGTCTGGCCATGCTCGTGGAAGAATACAACTCGCTCATCGACTCCCAGCGGTTTCCGGAGGCCGAGGCGGTTGCCAAGAAAGCTGGTCAACTCGCCCCAGACAATCCGATCGTGCGGCAGCTCCTCTCGCAGAGCCGCGTGATCCGTCGGCTCGACACCCAGAAATCGATCGAGGGGCAGAAAAGGGACGGCTTCATGAACGTGGCCGAAGACACGGAACGCTCCTCCACGCCGTTCGTCGGGCCGATCGAGTTTCCGACCACCCACGACTGGGAGGACCTGACAAAAAACAGAACGCGGCTCCAGGCAGAGGGCCGGGCGCGGGCCACCCCCGCGGAACTGCAGATCCAGAAGCGGATGAGTGTCAAGGTGAAGGCCTCGCACCGCGATCAGCCGCTCTCGGCCGTTCTCGACGCCCTCGCCAAGCAGGCCGACGTGCCGATTCACCTCGACATGGTCGGCCTCGAACAGGAGGCGGTCCGCAGCGACACCCCGGTGACGATTTCACTCGACCAGCCGATCTCGCTGAAGAGCGCCCTCAAACTGCTGCTCGAACCGCTCCACCTCGACTACGTCGTCAAGGACGAGGTGCTCAAAGTGACGAGTCCGCGGCTCGTGAAGGGAGAGGTGTACAGCGTCTCCTATCCTGTCGCAGACCTCGTGATTCCGATTCCGAACTTCTCCTCGGATGGCCTCGGCATCACTGGCGCTCTCCGCGACGGTTATTCCCGATTGAGCCCGCGAAACGGGGCGTCGGTCCAGTACGGCCCGCCGCCGGTGGGCATCAACGGCGTGAGCCGTGCCGCTGGCGATGCCGCGATCGACCCGGCCTCGCTCGCGCAGTTCCAGGCGGGAGGCAACGCGCCGGCAATGGGTTCGAGCCCGTCCATTCCCTTCGGACCGCCCACGGGCGGCGGCGGCACGCAGGCTGACTTCCAGTCGCTCATCGACCTGATTCAAAACACCGTCTCGCCGCAGACCTGGAACACGGTGGGCGGCCAGGGCGCCATCCAGCCCTTCGCGACGAACCTCAGCATCGTGGTGAGCCAGACACAGGAAGTGCACGAGGAGATCGCCGATCTCCTCGAGCAGCTCCGACGGTTGCAGGATCTCCAGGTGACGATCGAGGTGCGATTCATCCGTTTGAACGACACCTTCTTCGAACGGATCGGCGTCGACTTCGACTTCAATATTCAGTCGGGGGTCAATGCGCCGCTCAACCTGACGGCGATCCCCACCCAGACCAACGGCTCGCTTTCGCCGTCGTCGTCGGGCATTCAAGTAGCACCGGGCGGCCGCAGCCAGACGATCGGCCTCGACAACACCGGAATGCCGGGCGTGGCCCGGGGCATGGGCGGCGGGACGACCGCCGGGGGTCTGGGCACGACGGCCGGGGGTGGCGCCGCTGGCGGCCG
>JBIIMX010000335.1:0-4212 GCA_044337765.1 Pirellulales bacterium
GGGCGATAGGCTCACCGGCCACGAAGGCACTCCGGCCGCGATTGGTCACGACGCTCGCCGAGCCGCGCTGGCCGCGGTCGATGATGCAGCCGTGGATCTCGGCCGACAGCGGCGGGAACGGACGCGCGTCTCCCCGCTCGCACACGGCCAGACGGAACACAGCGAATTGAAACGGCACGTCCGGCACGCGGAACCTGACCGGGCCGCGATCGCCGCCGGCCTGCCAATCGAGCACCTCGACCGGCTGCCAGCTGCGGGCGGCCGGGTTCGACGGCCGATAGGGACTCCATTCCGCCCGGACCTCGGGGTGCGCAAGCGTCGGACGGTTTGGCGACTGCCGCAGCCGCACCGACACGATTCCTTCGCCGCCCCGCTCGTAGATCGGAGGATTCCACTCGAAGGCTGCCAGCCGGATCGCGTCCTTGTCACCTGTGGTGTTGTCGGCCACGAAAAACTTGTGCGGCAGCCGGGTGGCGTCCGGGTCGATCTCGATCGCGAGATTCGGGTCGGGCTTCTCGAAGCCGGCCACGAACGTGAGCGGCCGCAGCGTGGGGCCGAGCTTCATGGCGGGCCCGAGTCGTTCGGCGCCGACGCCCGCGTTCAGCTGGGTCTGCGACCCGATCCGGCCCGCCGCCTGCCGGTAGGGAACGACGATGGCGGCGTCGCCCATCTCGATCCCGGGCACGCGGGGCTGGTCGGCCACGCGCACCCGGCCCCCCGGCTCGAGGTGGAACGCCTGCCAGCTCGGCACGAGCACGTAGCCGGCGGCCTGTGTATTGGCCGGCAGCCACACGCCGAGCGACTGGAATCGGCCGCTGCGGCTGAGCATGTCGACCAGCGGCGCGACCCCGGTTGCCGCGCCGGGCTTGCGGGGATCGAATGTCGCCTTCAGGTCGGGCAGGGCCGCGGGATCGAGCTTCCAGTCGGGGAGCGCCGCCAGCAGGCCGAACTCCGCCGGCGTGAGGCGGAACTCGGGCGGCCCCGTCTTCGTCGCATCGACCGGCAGGATCGCGACGCGGTGCAGCCGCAGCGACACCGTGCGGCCGACGACGCGGATGTCGGGATCGGCGGAGGTGATCGCCCCGTCGGCCGCGATCACGAACCGGTGGTGCCCGGGCTCGATGAAGTGCTCGCCCGCCGGCAGATCCGCCGCGGGAATCTCGAGGCGGCTCGAGCGACCGACGAACTTCTCCTGGTAATACCGTTCGAAGAAAAACCGGCCGTCGACGTGGGCGTTGCGGACCCAGAGCGTGCCCTGTTCGCCGATCTTTTTGTCGACGCTCCCGTCGGCCGTGTACTCCGTCTCGACGATCTCCTCGACCTGCTCGGTGTCGCTGACGAGCGTGCCGGTATCAAGATCGGTGACGAGCTGGACCACGACCGCGGCGGCGGACGAGGCGGGCACCTCCTCGGCGCGCGGTCGAGACGCCGTGACGCAGGCCGCCGTCGCCATGATGGCGACGAGGATCACGGACAGGAGTCGCGACGGGCTGGCAAGCATGCGGTTCATCGGTTCCCGTCCTCCGGTGGGCTGCGACCGGCCGGGGCGGCCGGCGGGGTCCGCGGCGACGCGTCGTCATAGGTGGCTCCCGCGAGCACGCGGAAATAGTCCTGCGTGGCCCGGCCGAATTCGCCGCGTGTCACCGGTGCCTGGGTGGGTGTCTTCACGTCGCCGACGAACTCGTTCCTCACCTGCTCTGTGGTGCGAAGGCCGTCGGGGCTCTTCACCGCCGTGGCCTTCCGGCTCTTGGCGATCCGCTCCTCGCCGATGTCGCGAGCCGCACCGAACCCCAGCTGCGCGATATTCAGGCCGCCAAGATCCTGCTGGAACACGAAGAACGAGCAACGCCGCGAACGGGCAATCTGCTTGTCGGGGGTGCGGTTGTCGGCGGCCTCGACGTCGAAGCTCACCTTGTCTCCCGGCTGCACCTGCAGCCCTTCGAAGACGTTTTCGAAATTCACGACCGCCGTCCGCTGCGACGGGGAGATGAGCCGTTCGACCTCCCCTTGTTCGACGATCGTCGTGGGATTGTCGACCGTGCTCTTCTGCCAGCGGAGC
This sequence comes from Pirellulales bacterium, assembly GCA_044337765.1. Classification (GTDB taxonomy): domain Bacteria; phylum Planctomycetota; class Planctomycetia; order Pirellulales; family UBA1268; genus CAMCQY01. The sequence goes on from JBIIMX010000335.1 coordinate 2,060, forward strand.
AGGCAACGGGTCACGCCGTAATCGTCCTGCACGCGGGCGGCGAAGCCGAACATCGGGACGGCCTCCGCGAGCAGGGGCATGTCGTCGGTGAGATGCTTGGGCAGGAGCACCTGCGGCTTCTCGTCGACCTGCAGGTCGAAGTCGATGAGGAGCGGCTCGTCGAGCGTCAGGCCGTGGACGTCTCTCACCTGCACCTGCGCCCGGCGTGCCTGCGTGTGCACGAGCCCGGCGGTCACGAAGCGGCCGGTCACCTCGAGCGGCAAAGTCTGCCCGTCGTCCCAGGTGATCTCCGCCGATTCCAGGTCTTTGCTGAACGTGAAGCCGAGGGAGAGCCGTGTGCCGGGCAGGCCCAGGAGCCGCTGCTGCACCCCCTCGAGCGACCGCGGCAACTGGCCCGTGTAGGCAGGCGCGATGAGCTCGGTCTGCATGTTCACGAGGGCGGGCGACGTGGTGAAGATCAGCTCGCGGACGTCGGTCGTCCGGGAGCCGAAGGCGAAACGGGCCCGCGTCTCGGCCGCCACGGCGCTCGTGACCCGGTAGCGGGCCACGCCCGTGGCATCGACGTCCACCGGCACGCGGGAGACCTCGCGTTCGTCGTCTTTCGCGGCGTCGCCTGCGGTCTTTTCGAGGATGAGCGTCACCTGCTCGTAGGGACGCCGTGGGAAGGTGAGCGTCAGGTCGATGCTCTCGCCCAGCCGGCGGACGTGCCGCCCGGGGCCGGGCTCGAAGGCGTACTGCACCGGGAAGAGCAGCTCCCAGGTCTCGTGCCACGAACGCGCGACCGTGGCGAGCATTCTGTGGGGGCCGAACCAGGGCGTGCAGGCGATGCCCACGAGCGCGACGGCGGCGAGCAGGAAGCGTCGTCGCGACTGGTCGCGCGGACGGCGATCGAGGCGGTTCTCGACGGCCGCCTCCAGATCGGCCCGCGCGCGGGTGACGACCGCGGCCGCCAGGGGCTCGGTCGATTCCTGCTCGAGAAAGTCCCACGCGCTGACCACGCGGCTGTTGAGTCCGCCGCAGAGCGACTCGACCTCGAATGCCTCGGCGAGTGGCGAGCGAAACCGGCGGCGGTACCGCAGATAGGCGACGGCCAGCGCGAGGCCCGCCAGACAGGCCGCGGCGAACACGGCGAGATTCAGAGGCGCCCACGGCAGCCAGCCTGCCAGCAGGATCAGGGCCGCGCAGCCGACGACCGCCGCAGCCGTCGCCAGCAAATAACCGAGAGCCGCGTTGAGCAGGTGCCGCCGCACGCGGGAAAACCGCCGCAGCCTCCATTCGAACCAGCGTCGTACGTCCATTTACGCCAGCCCCTGTCGTTTGCGGAGAAAACAGTCGAGGCTGACGAGCGCCGTAAACAACAGCAGCACGGCGGGGCTGTTCCAGACCTCGAGCTCGCGGTGCACCGTGCGTTCGGCCGGCGTCAGGTCGGCCGAACGCAGCCAGTCTGCCAGCGACGAGGTGAGCACCTCTCCCTGGGCGGCACGCGCGACCCGCTGCCTGCCCTCGACGTCGGTCGAGAGAGTGGCGAATTCGCCGGCGGAGGCGCCGGCGAGGAACTCGCGGGTGGCCTCGTACTTGGCGTGCTTGGCGAGCACCTTATAGGTGCCGCCCTGCTCGACGGGCACGCGGTATTCATAATGTCCGGGCTCTTCGGGCAGGTCGCGGGGGAAGATCCGCCACGAGGTGCCGTCGGGGCGGGTGACGGTCACGACCAGTTCGGCATTGCGGACGGGCTCGAAATTCGCGTCGCGAAGGTCGGTCGAGAGCAGCACATCCTGCCCCACCTGCGGCGTGGCGTCATTCAACGAGACGAGCGGCCGCTCCGCCTTACGCTCCGGCGGAGGCGCGAGGTAGCGGACCACGTTGGCCAGGAGCATCGTGAGCGGCGGATCGTCGAAGTCGGGCTGCAACTGCCACCGCCAGAGCGTGTCGGCCGCCGTGCCGACAACCTTTCCCTCGCCCACGGTCATCACGCCCAGGAGCGGCACCGTGCGATCCTCGGTCGTGTCGTTTGCGCCCGGCACCGTCACGGTGCGGGTGAGCAGCGGGGTGGCCAAGGGCTTGAAGCGGCCGACGTTGTTGGAGCCGTCGAGCTTGGGCAGCGCGTTCCAACGCTGCCGGTTGTCTTCGGGATCGGGCAGCAGTCTCAGCAG
>JBIIMX010000365.1:0-3920 GCA_044337765.1 Pirellulales bacterium
TCCCCGGGCAGAAACCAGCGGGTGCCAGGCGTCGCATCCGTTGGCACCATGGGCGGATCGCTGACAAGCGCCAACGACCGCACCGTCCAGCGAAAGAGATTGGCAGCGATGTCGAGATCCTCGACGGCATCGCCCCGTGCGCTCGCGGCAATGTCGGCCAGCCACCGCTGGTCCCGCAACGCCGTGAGGTCGGTCGCCGCGTCGAACACGGCACTTCCCAGCGACTCGGCCGTTGTGCCGGCGCGAAGCCGGTCGGGCAGGGCGGTGAAAAGAGGATCGACCTCCCAGTCGGCCGCCAGCGGCGCGCCGGCGATCACGGCAGCGTGGCCCCACTGGTTGAGCCGGTCGAAGACCTGCGCAAACGCCGACTCCTCGTCGTAGTCATCGAGCCGGCTGAGCACCGCGACAGCGCCGTCGAGCAGTTTCTCCCGAACATCCTCCGAGACCGCGGGCATCACCCGCACTTCTTCCTGTTGCGGCGGGGGCACCATCGTGGGCGGCGGCGAAGACGGCCCACAGCCGATCAGCAGTCCCCCTACGACGCCCCCAAAAGAGAGAAGAGAGACAAGCCTGACACGAGCGGCCCATCGAACTGGCAACACAGCGCGGACGGGAACCGACCGCACCGGCCAAGGCAGATTTTCGCCCCCCGTTCCCAACCGATTCATCACGTTGTCTCCATACCTGCCAGACCCTCGAGGCGGGCTTCGTGGATCCGCAGCACGCGTTCCAAAACTCCCCGCAGATTCTCCAGCGGCACCATGTTGGGACCGTCGCTGGGACTCTGATCAGGATCAGGGTGCGTCTCCAGGAACAGGCCGTCAATGCCCACCGCCGCCGCCGCCCGCGCCAGCGGTTCGACCAGCGTGCGGTCGCCGCCGGTCGAGTCGCCACGGCTGGCCGGTTGCTGTACGGAGTGCGTGGCGTCAAAGATCACGGGCACGCCCATCGCCCGCATCATGATCAAACCGGCGAAATCGTTGACCAGCCGGCCGTAGCCAAAAAAGGTGCCGCGTTCGCAGAGCAACACGTCGCGGCAGCCGCCCGCGAGAAGTTTTGCGACCACGTGCTTCATGTCCGCCGGCGCGACGAATTGCCCCTTCTTGACGTTGACCGCCCGTCCCGTGGCGGCAGCCGCCAGCAGGAGGTCGGTCTGCCGGCAGAGGAAGGCTGGAATCTGCAGCAGATCGCAGACCTGCCCCGCTGCGGTGGCCTGCTCGGGCAGGTGGACGTCGGTGGTGATCGGCAGGCCCGTTCGGGCACGCACCCGATCCAGCACGGCGAGCCCCTCGTCCATGCCAAGCCCCCGAAAAGCCGACATGCTCGTGCGGTTTGCCTTGTCGAACGACGCCTTGAAAACAACGCTGATGGGCAGGGTGTCGGCAAGTGCGGCCAGCACCTCGGCGATGCCGAGGCAGAGATTCTCATTGTCGATCACGCAGGGGCCGGCGATCAGCAGCAAAGGGTTGTCAGGGCCGCATTGATACGGCCCGACGATCGCGGGAAGTCGAGGATTCACGTGGCATCCCTCTTTTCTGTTCGGCTTATTTACAGACCTGTTCGGTCTGGCTCGTTCGGCTCGGTTTTCTGGTTGGCTCGTTTGGTCGGCGGAATTCGCCCGCCAGTGCTCGAGGCACCGTGCCAACCAAGCTCGGCGGACTCTTTAGCGGATCATACAGCCCGAGTCTCTTCCGACGGCACCCCGCAGTGTCTGCCCGCCCCGGCCCCAGTGCCGCACCGCGCTGCAATTGGCGGCGCGCGCCGCAATTGGCACGGCTTACCGATCTGGTTGTCTCATTCTGCGCCAGTCACATGCCGAGCCCCATTCGCGGCAGCCTCAGACCCAAGAAAACCGGATACCCCTGCAAAACACGCTGTTTCAGCCGCGCATCCAGACCCCAGGTCATCCTACCGCCGCGCCCCAAAAAAATTTTTCCGGGCGCATCAAATGTGGCACGCCAGATGCTTCTCTGAGTCCGGCATGAGGGACTTCGGTCTCCCCGCCACCGCTTTCTTGACCGCGATTTTTAACCGCAATCTTGAAGTGGGGCCTCCGATCAATCCGGTTGTACGGTCGTCTGCCCCTGACCCGTACGGCCAAGACAGGGTGCTCCTGTCGGGTCAGAGGCCCCACTTTTTCTTTTCTTTTGCGATGTGGCCTCGTTTTTGCCCGCAGACTCTTGACTCTTGAGGCTGCGGTGCGCTACTCTGCGGAGTTCCGGGATGCCGTTTTTTCAGGCTCCAAGGGCGGTTTCCCGGCCCCGTCGTGCCAGCGTAGCTTCAATTGGCAGAGCACCGCATTCGTAATGCGGGGGTTGTGGGTTCGATTCCCACCGCTGGCTCTCATCTGCTCCACGTGCTCGCAATCGCCTCCACATCAAAGGGCCATTCATGGTCGCCACCGCAAAGGTTTCCTCCACTCCCATCGATATCCGTGAACTCGTCACAGGCACAGGACCGTTCGGTCCCGCTGAAATCCGCGGGCTCACCCAGGCTTTGGGTGGCAACGCCTCAGCCCATCGCGACGTCCGTGGAGCGGTCCGTGAACTGGAGCAGATGAGCGACCGGAGCCCGGCCGCGTCCGTCAGGCTCGGCGTCTGCCAGTATCTGCTGGGCCGTTATCGCGAGTCTCTCGACACGCTGCGGTCAGCCGATGGAGGCGCGCTGGCGCTCTACCACCAAGGTCTTGCCCATGTCGCCCTGGAAGCGTTCGACAAGGCACAAGAAGCCTTCGAGTCGGCGAAAAAGTCGGGCTACGACGCGGTGGTGTGCGGTGCCGCAATTGCCGATTCCCTGCGGGCCGCCGGCCACCTCGATGAGGCCCAGAAAGCGATAGATTCGATGGCGGCCGGCAAGGACGCGGACGCGGCCAGCCATTCGGCCGATTACTGGGCCGCCAAGGGGGCGATCCTTGCCGAGCGCGGACGGCCGGCGAGCGAAGTGGCCGAGGCGTTTGAAAAGGCGATTGCCATCGATCCGGGCCACTCGCACGCACTGTTTGCGTTGGGAGTGCTCAACGATCGAGCCGGCAATGACGACGAAGCGCAGGCCTGTTACGAGCGATCCCTCGAACGCTACCCGGCATCGCTGGGGGCGTTGCTGAATCTCGGCATCATGCACGAAGACCGGAACGACTTCGCCAAGGCCCAGCAGTGCTACCGCAGGATCCTCGAGGCCATTCCCGACCACCCACGTGCCAGGCTGTTTCTCAAGGATTCCTCCGCGTCGGGCGATCTCCGCACCGAGGAGCAGGAGCAGAAGCAACGAGACAGAATTGAGCTGGTGATGGGCCTGCCCGTCAGTGATTTCGAACTCTCCGTGCGAAGCCGCAACTGCCTGCAAAAAATGGGGATCAACACCCTCGGCGACCTGGCCCGCACCAGCGAGGCCGAGATCCTGGCGAGCAAGAACTTCGGCGAAACCAGTCTGGTCGAGATCAAGGACATGCTGGCTTCCAAGGGCCTCACCCTGGGGCAATTCGCCGCCCCGGCCGCAGTTGAGGAGCCGGAGCAGGAGCAGCCTGAGCCCTCGGCAGACGAGCAGGAACTGCTGTCGCAGCCGATCACCGAACTCAATCTGTCCGTTCGGGCCCGCAAATGCACCACGAAACTTGGCATCAACCTGATTTCCGAACTCGTCCGTCGGACGGCCGAAGATCTCATGGAATGCAAGAACTTTGGCGTCACCAGCCTCAACGAAGTTCGTGAAAAGTTGTCCGAGAGGGGTCTGAAACTCCGCGGCGACTGAGTCAGATTTCCCGGACGTTACGCAAAAAACCACCCCGATGAGGGGGTTTTTGTTTGCGTTTGACCGTGGTTCCCGGTACCGTTGACTCATGCAGTTGGGACGCATGGCTCGTGCGGAGGCCGCGGCCAACTGTGCACACTCCGGGAAGCACAATCGGATGACGTCAGCCAGCC
>JBIIMX010000336.1:0-4190 GCA_044337765.1 Pirellulales bacterium
CGAATACGTCACGAACACCATCGTGTTCCAGCCGTACGCTGGTGCGATGAAGGGACCGCTGGCCACGCTGCAGACCAAGGCGGGCAACGACTGGGATACGAACTCGCTGCTTGCGTCGCTCTACGCCGCATCCGGCATTCCCACGCGGTATGTGGCCGGCGCGATCGAGGTGACGGACAGCCAGCTCAAGGACTTCTTGGGGGCCAGGGAATCCTCGGCCGCCGGGGCGATCCTGGCGGGAGCCGGCCTCGGCTACGACCAGTACTGGAACCGATTCAAGCACACCTGGCTCGAGGCGCTCGTGACGGTGCCCGCGACCGGGCGGCAGGCCTGGGTGCCGATCGACGCCTCCTGGAAGCTGCGGGATTTTCGTCCCGGACTGCCCGACATGCTGGTGAACGTGCCCTTCAGCCCGCAGGAAGCCGACTATCTCAAGAACCCAGCCTGGCAGAAGAAGTCGACGGCCGAATACTACGAGGCGAAGGTTGCGGGATGGCTCGCACAGAACCGGCCCGACCTCACGATATTCGACGTGGGCTACGACGGACCGATCCGCCAGCAGTCATTCCCATCACTGCCAGCGACGCTGCCCTATACGGTTGTGAGCCAGCCGGTCGAGGCCGCCCGCCCGGCCGCGATCCCCGCCGCGGCGCTCTACACGGTGAACATCAAGCTCACCAACATCACCACCGGCTCGACGCCGCTGTTTGGCGCGGCGGGCGTGTCGCTCACTCTTGCAGATGTCGCCCTCAGTCGGCTTACGATCGATCCGGGCCTCGACAGGCGGCCGACGCTGCGGCGAGATGGCGTTGCGATCGCGACCGCGCCGGCGGCACTGGGCAATCCCGCCAACGCCACGCTGAGCCTCAAGATTACCGTCACCGCACCGGCGGGAGGCACGACGTACGACCGCACCTTCACGCGGAAGGCCGACCGCTACATCGCCATCGGTCTCGACGCCAACCAGTTTTCCGAGTCGCTCCTGGTGGAGAAGCGGGCCGTGGTCAACGCCCAGCAGATCAACCAGGCCAATGCCGCCGCCATAGACCGCGACCAGGCTGTCGGCGGTCTGCTCGATCTGGCGATCGCCTCCTATTTCACGGCCGCGGACGCCGACGAGGAATCGCTGGCCGCTCTCACCTCTGCAGTGGCCGACCGCACGATCGTGGCTCTTGGCATCGCCACGAGCGGTCCGACGCTTGGCACCACGGCGACCGGCGGCCTGCAGTTTCCCTGCCTGCCCGTCGGCATGGGCATCGACGTGCCTGCCAACGTCAACGCTGGCTTCGCGATCGACCGCAGCACGACGGCGATCGATCTCACCCGCAACATGCTCATGGGATACGCGAATTCGTCGCTCGAGGGCCTCGTGCTCGAGGAACTGACGAACTTCGAGAGTGTGTCGACCATGAAGGCGTTTCAGTTGGCGGTCACCGCGGCGGGCGGGTTCTCGAATCTCGTCGAGATCAATGCCGGCAACGTGGCCCGGATCGCCACGCTGTTGCCGGGCGTGCGACCGGAGATCGTTGCGACGATCAGGTCCGCCGTGAAGCAGGGCGTTCCGGGCTACGCTGGCACGGCGTTCAAGGCGCTCGTGACGAAGAACGAGATCACCGTCGGCGGCGGTCCCGCCGGCAGGCAGTGGAAGGGGGTCGGCTACACGCTCACGATCGCTGCGAGCGGCGCAACCGTCGGCTTCATGATCCAGGGATCGGTGGGGACGGGGCCCATTCTCTCCTTCGGGGGTGCGACCTCGTGGATTCCGGTGCTGCCGCCAGCCATCAAGCCGACGCCCCTGGCCTGGGGCATCGACAAGGAGGCTGGCGATCCGGTCAACGTGGCCAACGGGAACGTCTACCACGAGGAGACCGACGTTGATCTTGCGAACCTCGGTCGTCCGCTCGATTTCCGGCGGCGGTACGACGCGGTCCATACGGTGTCGGGTCTGGCTGGCACCCGTGCGGCCTGGTCGGATCGAGGGCTCGGCGAGGGCTGGTCGTTCAGCTACTCCGACCGGATCGAGGTCGCCGCCGACGGAGCTGGCACGGTGACCTGGTTCACCGCCGACGGCATGCGGCTGGTCTTCAACTCCCACGTTTTGGCAGTCCACTGGATCAATCCGTCCGGCCTGTTTGGCACGCTCTCCGGCTCGGCGTCGGCAGGCTTCACCTGGAGGGATTACGATGGCGGCACGACGACGTTTCGGCCTTTGGTCGCCGGCTCCTGCCCGATCGGTTCGCAGAGCGACCGGTTCGGCAACGGGGTGCGGATCGACTACGTCGCGGGCACCAACCGGATCACGAGGGTCTCCGATCTCCGCGACGCGACCCGCTGGCTGGCCTTTACCTACAACGCCGACGTGCGACCCCACATCGCGACGGTCGCCGACTTCACGGGCCGCACGTGGAGCTACGCCTACGTGGGAGGCCGACTGGCGACGGCCACTGCTCCCGCGGCCGCCGCCGGTTCCGCCGCGCCGGTGGTGCGTTATGCCTACCACGCCGACGCTGCCCGCCGCGGCCTGTTGGCCAGCGTGACCGATCCGGGCGGATTCGTGACCTCGTGGGAGTATTACGCCAACCGCCGCGGCTTCCGCGTCACCGACGCGGAAGGGCTCCGGCACAGCTTCTCATACAACCTGCACCGTCGGCAGTCGGCGTTCATCAACGAACGGGGATTCGCCACGCGGTATTCCTACGACGACGCCGGCAATCTGCTCGAGCTGCGGCAGTCGGACCGCACCAGTGAGCGATCGACCTGGAACGCCGAGGGTTTGAAGCTTACTTCCATCGACGCCTATGGGGCGACGACAGCCTTCGCCTACGACATCATGACGGGGAAGGTGACGAGCGTGACCGATCCGCTCGGCAACGTCACAACCTACGCCTACACCACCGGCGAGTTCCGCGACATCGCCACGATTACCCGGCTCAACCGGCCGAACGACGCGTCCGACGACGTGGCGACGAGGTTTGTCTACGACGCCTCCGGCTTCCTGACGAGCCGTACCGACGATTTCGGTGTCGGCAGACTCAACGCGGTGACGCGCTTCACAGTGGCCCCGGGCGGCCGTGGGGTCGTCGCGGCTAGCACATCGCCGCGGGGCGTCGTTACGAGTTTCATTTCCAACGTTGCCGGACAGGTGCTCTCGCGGGCCGCCGATGCCGCGCCGGGCGTCACCGTGGTGGAATCCTCGACCTATGACTCCCGGGGCAGCCTGCTGACGAAGACCGACGCCAATGGCAACGTCACAACGTTCGAGTACGACACCCTGGGTCGAAAGATGACTGAGAGGTCTCCCGATCCCGACGGCACCGGGCCGCTGCCGGCGATCACGTCGACGTTTGTCTACGACGCCGTCGGCAATCTCGTGGCGACGACCCAAGGTGACGGCCGCGTGGTTCGCGCGGCGTATGACCGGCGCCAGCGGGAGGTGAAACGCACTGCGCCAGACGGCACTTTCACCCTCGTCTCGTACGATCCGGCGGGTAACAAGGCCACTGAGACCGACGCGGTCGGCCGCGTCACCCGCTTCGTCTACGACACCGTAAACCGGCTCGTGGCCACGCTGCTTCCCGACGGCACGACGATCCGGCGGCGCGTGGATGGCGGCGGCCGCGTGGTGGCCACGATCGGTCAGGCCGGTGCGACGACGACCACTGTCTACGACAAGCTCGGCCGAAAGGTGCGAGAGACGCGGCCCGATCCCGACGGGGCGGGCCCGCTGATCGCGCCCGCCACGGCCGTCGGCTACGATTCCCGTGGCAACGTGCTCTTCGTGACGGCGGACTTCGCAGGGCAGGTGGGCGTGACCGCGGGCGATGCCGCGTGGTCGAGGCACTTCGAATACGACGCCCTCGGCCGCAAGACAAAGGAGACGCAGGCCGACCCCGATGGCGCCGGACCGCTTGGCCGGCCGGTGACATCATTCGCCTACGACGCAGACGGGAACCTCGCCTCCGTCACCGACCCACGCGGCTTCACTACGGCCTATGCCTACGACGGGCTCGGCCGAAAAATTTCGGAGACCTCTGCCGACCCCGACTGGGCTGGGCCGCTCGGCCCGCTCGTGAAGCGGTTCGCCTATGACAAGGTCGGTAACCTCCGGTTCGAGGTCGGCCCGGGCGCCGCGGGTGAGACCGACGTCGGCTTCACCACCGAGCACGTCTACGATGCCCTTGGCCGCGAGA
>JBIIMX010000337.1:0-4180 GCA_044337765.1 Pirellulales bacterium
TGGTGCTGGGCGGCGCGCGAGGCACGGTCCTCGCCCTGGGCCTCGACGGCAAGCCCGTTTGGTCCCGCGAACTGGCGTCGGCCAATCCCGTTTTGGGTGGCGATCTGCCCGAACGTGATCCGTCGTTCCCCGATCTCACGGCACGCCTCTGGCCCGAGACACGCGACGAGCCGGGCCAGCTCGAGCAGCTCGTCCGGATGGGCCCCAACCGGCTGGTCAACGGCGATGCGGAGGAGCAGACCGGCTGGCAGTCTCCGCGGGTCGACTACGTTGGTCCTGGCCATGAGAGCAGCCGCGGCCTCGTCGTCGGCTCGGCCGCGGTCACGCAGCAGGTGAGCGGCTACCTCGGCACGCATGCCACGTGGGTGCTGGAATTCTTCTATCGCGCCGCCGACGCAAAGTCGCCCGTCGAATTGCTCGCCGGCCTCAAGGGGGACGGCCGGTTCCGCGAATCGACGGCGGTGCGGCTGTCGGCCGACCCGCAGTGGCGGTTCGCCCGGGTGGCCTTCAAGAACGGCGAAAACTGCCGCACGCTCACGGTCGGATTCTCCGCGGCGAAAGGCGACTGCCTCGTCGATCGGGTCAGCCTCCGCCAGATCCGGTTTCCGAGCATCAACCATCTGCTCAGCGAGCCGCTCTACGCGGTCGAGCCGGTCGTCCTCGAAAACCCGCTCTATGCGGAGCAGTACGACCCGGTCGGCAACCTGCGGGAGCAGGCCGTCAACCGCGTGCTCATCCCCCCGCTGCACACAGGCGCGCTCAACCTCGTCGAAAATGCCTGGATGCAGAACGGCCGGCTCAACGACACGTCGGACCACTGGTTCCTCCAGCCCTTCAGCCGTGAAAGCCCCGAGCTGCCGATCTCCCTGTCGCTCCGCGAACCGCGGTGGATCTCGCTGCTGGCGGTCTCGTTCAACCAGCGCCGCCCCGACCAGGTCGCACCCCACTTCGACGTCTACGCCGTCGACCCCGAAACGGGCGACGATCGGCTGCTGGCCAGCGTCCGCAACAACGCGCAGGTCTTCCGGCTCGTGAAGTTTCCGCCGATCAAGACGACGCTCGTGAAGCTCGTGCTCGTCAACTCGATCGAGCGGCACCGCACCCTGAGCGAGATCGAACTCTACGGGCCGCTCTCGGGCCGCGAGGGGCCGCCCGCGTTCCTCGATCCCGAAGGCCAGAACACCTACATGGGCGACTTCACCCGCGTCGACAAGCGACGGAAACCGCTCGCCGCCGACTACCTGCCACCGCTCGTGCGGAGCCCGGTGTACGACGAGGCGGTCGTCTGGCACGCGCCGATCACGCAGCCGCTCATGGCGGAGGGCCGCATGTATCTGGGCCGCACGTTCGGCCAGAACACGTCGCACACGCTGGCCGAGCCGCTCAAGGATGTCTCCTGGGGCCGCGCGGGGGGCTTCGGCTACACGCCCTACGGCACGTTGTACGCCGGGCTGATCCTGCGGACCGGCAACGACGGCAAGCTCTACTGTCTCAATCCCGACACGGGCACGGAGCTCTGGTCGGCGCCGCTCGGCACCCGGCTCTTCGGCAGCCCGGTCTGCATCGGCGAAGACATCTACGTCGCCAGCGACCAGGGCAAGCTGTTCCAGCTCGACCTGGCCAGCGGGCAGATCATGAAGGAGGCTCCGATCGGCGGACTCGTGCTCGGCTCGCTGGCGACCGACGGCCGCACGCTGCTGTTCATCACCGACGACGGCCGGCTGAACGCCGTCGATGCCGCGACGTTCAAGACGCTCTGGCAGCTCCCGATCGCGGCGGCGACCGACTCGACGCCCGCGGTCGACCAGGGCACGGTCTATCTGGCCGACCAGCAGGGGCTCGCCCAGGCGGTCGATCTCGCCACCGGCCGGCCGCGGTGGGCCATGCCGCTTGATGATGAATTCGCCCGCTGCCCCGTGGTCGGGCCCGACGTGGTGGTCTTCGGCTGCCGCGGCGGCACGCTGGCCGCGCTCGACCGCGCGACGGGAAAGATTCGCTGGAAGCAGCGGGTCGACAGCCGCTTCGAATATGAGCCGCTGCTGACGGACAGCGGCCTGCTCTCCTTCAGTGGCGGCACGGCCATGCTCACCCGGCTCGATACCGGCGAATCACGACCATGGCAGACGACGGCTGTCGCCCGTGGCAAGCCCGCGCTGCTCGCGCCACCGTTCACGCTGCCCAACGACCCGGTCGTGCCGCTGAGCTACTACCGCGGTCGGCTCGCGTTCATCGAACGGCCGGCCGACAAGGGACATCAGGCGTTCCAGATGAATTTCGCCTGGCACCTTCTTGGAGGCTCGTACACCGTTCTCGCCCCCGTCGAACCGGCCGCCGCGGAGGCCAAACCATGACTCGCTGCTCTTCTTCCCGTTTCCTCGCCCTCGCCATGCTCGCGCGCGGTGCGTTCGCCTTCGCCTTCGCCTTCTGCCTGCTCGCTGCCGGTGGTGCCGGGGGGGCTGGCGGTCGAGCCGCAGCCGCCGACCGGGTCGACCTCTCCGTCACCTGGCAGGAGGGCAAACCGCAGGCGTTGGTGATCGTCGGCGATCTGCCGGCCGAGCTGCCCGCGCCGCCGGTAGTGGCCTGGACGGTGCTCGATGCGCAAGAGAAGTCCCTCGGCGCTGGCGAGGCGAAGCTCGCACGGGTCGACGGCGCATGGCAGGCCGCCATCCCGCTCGCCGCGATCACCGACCCCAAGAAGACCCACCTGCTGACTCTCTCCCTCCAGGATGCCGACGCCCGGCTCGAGTATGCCGCGCGGGCGACGGTCGTGGGCGAGGCGGCGAGCGTGCCGTGGTATGCGATCGAAAGTGAAGGGATCTGGCCCGATCGCGACGTGTCGTTCGTGGTCTCGCTGCCGGGCGACAGGTCGGCCCAGCCGCGGGACATCCCCGTCGCCGTCACGGTCCGCGACGGCGACGACGCGATCGCCTTCCAACGCGAGATCCGCCTGACGCCCGAAGCCGCCCGCCGCGTGCACCGCATTCCCCTCACGCCCGACACCGCCGCGAGCGTGGGCCCCTACCTGGCCGAGATCGACATCGACAGCGAGGTGCACGGCGTGTCATTCCGCACGCAGGAGCGGTTCGCGCAGGCCTGCACGGAGATCCCGTTGAGCAGTTTCGAGCGGGGGCTGCGCGGCGACTGGTTCACGGCCGACGGCCAGCCGCAGAGCTACCGCTCGCTGCAGTTCTACTACTCGGGCCATCTCCAAGACCTCCAGCAGCGTGACTACCCGCGGATCGCCTACGACCCTGCCGAAAGGCATGCCGGCCGGCAGTCGCTCCGCATCGGCTACGACAGCGGCAAGCCGGCCCACGTCTGGTCGCAGCAGGTGCTGCCGGGCAAGCCGACGGCGCTGAGCCTGTGGGTCAAGGGCAACAAGACGGCCGACGAACTCGTGGTGTCGTTCGAAGACCACATCAATTTCTCGTTGCCCGCCTGGCAGCGGAACGCCAACTTCTCGGAATCGAAGATCTGCACGCTCGACTTCGAAGGCTGGCGGCAGTTCACGGTGCCCGTGCTGGGCGCCGGGCTGCAGGCCACCGGTAGCAAGGGTTCCACCACCGACATCGACGCGCCGGTGAAGATCCTCGCGGTCTCGGTCCGCACGACGGTGGCCAAGGGTCAGCAGGCCGGCGAGCCCAGGCAGGTGTGGCTCGACGACCTCTCGGTGCAGACGCAGACGCCCGAGAACGACCGGCTCTCGCTGGAGCTGGGCTCGAATCGCGCCGATGGTTCCCTGGCGGAGGATGCCGAGATGGTCGTCAGCCTCGGCAACGGCCGGGGCGTCGACCTGCCGCGTGGACGGCTCAGCCTCGCCGCCCGCGACGCCGAAGGGCAGACCGTGTGGACGCATGCGGTCGACCTGCCGGCGAAGGCGGCGCAGTTCACGTCGGTGACGGTGCCGCTCGCGGAACTCGCCCGCAAGCCGGTGGGAGGACCGCTCGACATCGAGGCGACGTTCACCGACCCGAGCGTGCCCGGCAGCCGCATCACCGTCCGGCAGACCTGGAAGCGTCCGATGCAGGCGGCGGTCGTGCTCGACTTCGAGCAAGACGACACCTACAGCGGCTATCAGCCGGGTGCGGTGACCCCGTCGCATGCGACCGTCGTCGACGGCGGGGCCGACGGCAGCAGGAGGGCGCTCGCGATCAAGGCCGTGCCCGGTCAGGCAGACAAC
>JBIIMX010000338.1:0-4177 GCA_044337765.1 Pirellulales bacterium
ACCGCAGCCGGTGTCCCCATAGGGAGTGACCGTGCCACCGGCACCGCCGCACGGGCCGCAGGTTCGGCAGGGCGTGTTGAATTCAGCTGCCGAGGCAGGCAGAGCGGCCGCCCCGCTCCAAAAGCCAACGAGCAACGCGATGGCGAATCGGTTTGTACTCTTCATGACGGTTGTTTCGGTCGGCGAGCCGCTGCGGCTTCCATCTGGCTGCGATTGGCGGGAGCATCGCCCACAGCCTGCCCTGCTTGCCCGAACCTGCCAGCCCGCCGCAGTGGTCCGCTGAATCCGCGTCGTTGGCGGTGGATTGTCTCCGAAACACCGCGAGAGACGCGAATACACCATTGATTTTGACTGGTGACCGGGGTGTTTCTAGCATGCGACTCAAGTTCGAAGGCGTCACCAGCCACTTGAAATCATGGTTTCCGGGAGTGCACGGCACATGCAACGTCAGACAAACCGCACGAGACGCCGCCGCCGGCCGTCCCGGAGTCCTGCCGTCGAGCCGCAGGTCGAGTTGCTCGAACCACGTCTCGCGCTTGCCGCCGGCCAGAGCTACAGCACATGGAGCATCCGCGGTGACGCAAACGCCGCCGATCCTGACGACACGATTGTGGTCGATCGAAATCCTGCGAACGCCCTGCAGTTGCGGGCCACCGTCAACGGCATCGTTGTTGGCACGCGTCTGGAGTCGAGGGTGAACACGATCCGGATCCTCGGTGGCCGGGGCGACGACGTGATCAACGTGACGATTCCCGGCAACACCCGGATCCGGACCCAGCTCTACGGCGGTGCAGGCAACGACACCATCACCGGTGGCGACGGCAGCGACTCCGTGTTCGGTGGCCCCGGCAACGACACGCTCAACGGCGGCCAGGGGCACGATACAGTCCGTGGCGGCACGGGAAACGACTCGCTCATCGGTGGCGGAGGCAACGACTCCCTCCATGGCGAGGCTGGCCAGGACACGCTTCGCGGAGGCACCGGAAAGAACAGGCTCGATGGTGGTGTCGGCATCGACTCGTTCTACGGCACGAAGGATGCCGACAGTGTCAGGCTCGCCGCCGGCGAGCGGCTCATCGGCAACGAGAGCACCAACCCGCTCCGGCAGACCACCAATCTCGACCAGCTCAAGTCGTGGTACATCGACACGGCGATTGCCCAGTGGCGGCATCAGTTCGGGAAGGACGCCTGGGACTGGTACGCGGAGCCTCGCACAGTGAATGGCGGGGGCCCGGCCGACTCCCTGTCGACGACCAACGCCCCGTCGGCACCGGGCGACTTTTCCGGCACCAACAATCAGGTTGCCGGCGTCGACGAGGGCGACCTCGTGAAGACCGATGGCCAGCATCTCTTCGTCATCGCCGGCGACGGCGTCGACATCGTCAGCGCGTGGCCTGCCGGCGAACTGGGCGTCGTGAGCCACATCACGACGCCGGGGAGGGAGCGGTCTCTCTTCCTGCACGGCACGCGGCTCACCGTCATCTCGCAGGACAACAGCTGGGAGCCGATAGCGGGCCGTGCCGCCGTTGGCGGTGCTGCCACGCTCGGATGGTGGAACCGGCATTGGCAGTCTCATGTCGACGTCACAGTGATCGACGTCTCAGTAGCATCGACGCCCGCCATCATCGAGACGACACGCCTCGATGGCTGGCTGGTGGATGCCCGTGCCATCGATGGCCGCGTGCTCGTCGTCACGCAAGACGCCCTCGACATTCCAGCACCCACGCTCATTCCGATTCCGCCGACCGTCAGCATCGATGCCGCACCACATGATCCCATCGCAATCACAGCATCGAGCATCGTATCGACCGTCATGCCGATCTTGATCGACAGGACCGACTGGCCCAGTGATGGCACGCGTTATGTCTACGAAGACGAGGCCAGCTACCGCGTCCATCTGGAAGAGGCTTGGAATACCGTAGCCTCCCCACGATTCACCACCACCGCAGCGGCGGGTGGCACGACCACCGGTGAACTCCTGACGGCGGGGAACACCTACCTGCCGGCCAAGGCGACCGACAACACCCTGCTGTCAGTCTCCTCTTTCAGAATCGACGACGATTTTGTCGGTCCCGACACGACGACCACGGTTGCGGGCGTCTCGGGCAGCGTCTATGCGTCTGCCTCGAACCTCTATGTCTCCGCCGCGCACTGGGGCAGCTGGTGGGATTCCACCGACGCCGGCACGACCACGAACATCTACCGGTTCGACCTCGAAGCCACCGACGTGCCTCTCACGGCTGTAGGCGCCGTGCCCGGCATCACGCTCAACCAGTTCTCGCTCGACGAGAGTGCGGATGGACTGCTCCGGGTGGCGACGACCAGCGGCTTCAATGACCGCGCCTCCAGCGGCGTCTACACGCTCGCCGCCGCCGCGGGCAACCTGCAGACAGTCGGCAGCGTCACCGGGCTCGCACCAGGCGAACGGATCTACTCGGTGCGCTTCATCGGAGATCGCGGCTACGTGAGCACGTTCCGCGAGGTCGATCCTCTGTTTGTGCTCGATCTCGCCAATCCTGCGAAACCGCGGGTCGTCGGCCAGCTCAAGGTACCGGGCTTCTCCTCCTATCTGCACCCACTCGATGCCGCACACCTCCTCGGTATCGGCCGCGACGTCGATCCGGCGACCGGCCGTGTGCTCGGCCTGCAACTTTCGATCTTCGATGTCGGCACTCCGGCCAACCCCAGACGGACCGCCACCTACACCTTCCAGGGTGACGGCTGGCAGTCATGGTCGGCCGCTCTTTGGGATCACCATGCAGTCTCCTGGTTCGCCGCGCAGGGCATCCTCGCCCTGCCCGTGCAGCAGGGTGACTGGTGGGAGGGCAGCGACGGTCTGGTCGTCTTCAAGGTCGACCCGAAATCGGCCGACGGCTTCACGAACCTGGGCGAGATCACGCACGGGGGCACCGTCCAGCGAAGTATCCGGATCGGTGACCTTCTCTATTCGGTGTCCGCCGGCGAGGTGCAGGTGCACCGCCTCGATGCCCCCTCCGTGAAGATCGGTGGCGTGCGGCTGACCACAGCGGTCGATCCGTGGATGGGGTTCATCTGGTAGGCCCGCGCATCGACAGACCTGGGCGTGCAACGGCTGAAGCAGGACGAGCCTTCGTCACGTGCCGTCGTCCGCGGCAGACGCCCGGCTCAGGGCCCGTTCGTAGACGCGCAGATACTCACGGCCGCTCGAGTCCCACGACCAGTCCTGCAGCATCGCCCGCCGAACGAGCCCGCTCCACAGGTCGCGGTCGGCATGGGCATCGAGGGCACGCCAGAGGGTCCTTTCGAGGCTGTGCGAGTCGTACGCCTCGAACACAAACCCGTTGGCTGTTCCGTTCGAAAGGCTGTCGGGCGTCGTATCGACCACCGTGTCGACCAGACCGCCCGTGGCCCGCACAAGGGGTAGCGTGCCGTATCGCAGGGCATAGAGTTGCGTGAGACCGCACGGCTCGAACCGGCTGGGCACGAGCATGATGTCGGCAGCGGCCTGGACCAGGTGTGCCAGCCCTTCGTCAAACCCGATGATGAGATCGATCGTGCCCGGAAACAACGCCGCCACTCTGCGGAGCGACTCCTCGACATGGTTGTGGCCCGTACCGAGCACCACGAAATGGGCCCTCCCGCCGCCAGCCATGCGGCCCAGGAGGTCGACGACGAGATCGATCCCCTTCTGATCGACCAGCCGACCGACAAAGGCGACCAGCGGCCGCGGATCGGGCGCCGCGTGGCCGAGGCGGGCGGCGAGCGCCACGCGGGCCGCGTACTTGCCATCGGCAAAGTCGTTCTCGGAATAGGGCCTTGGGATGTGGCGGTCCGTTCGTGGATTCCAGGCGACCGTATCGATGCCGTTGACGATTCCAGTGAGCACATCGCTCCGCGAGGCGAGCACGCCCTCCAGGCCGCAGCCACCCGGCGCACTCTGGATCTCCCGGGCATAGGTTGGGCTGACGGTGGTAATCCAGTCGGCGAACACGAGGCCTGCCTTCAGCAGGTTCAGCTGGCCCCAGAACTCCATCTGCTGCCAATTGAAGTATTTCCAGTCGAGACCGGTGAGCAGCATGTCCCAATGCCAGAAGAGCCCCTGGTAGGCCATGTTGTGGATCGTCATCACGGTGCGGGCGTGTCGCACCGCCGAAGCAGAGTGAGAGAGCAGCTTCTGGTAGGCGGGCACCAGGCCGGT
>JBIIMX010000339.1:0-4173 GCA_044337765.1 Pirellulales bacterium
CCCGATGCCAGACGGCTCGGGGCAAGAGCCCGCAGTGCTCACGTCGGCACTCGAGTCGATGTCCGACCAGCTGGTACGACGGGTATTCATCGAGCAATCGATGGTACCGCAGTTCGTCCACCTGTGGATTCTCGAAACCAAGTGTGAATGTCGGCAGCGGTCGACGCAGCTCCGTCTGCATGACGGCTGCGACGGCGCTCGAATCGATGCCCGCGCTCAGCCAGACGCCGACGGGTACGTCGCTCCGCAGATGCAGTCGAACCGAGTTCGTCAGTTCGGCACGCAACTGATCTGCCCAGGCGTCATCGGAGCGACTGCGGTCATAGTCGGCGGCCGCGGGAAACGTGAGGTCCCAGTATTGGCGCGTCTTCACCGTTCCAGACTCGAAGGTGAGGCATTCGCCGGCACGCAGACGGTTGACGCCGACAACCATGCTGCGTGGCGTGCGAACGTAGCCGAATGTGAACACGTCACGCAGGGCGTCGCGGTCCATGCACGCGGACACCCCGCCCGCAGCGAGGATGGCCTTGAGTTCCGAGCCGAAGATCACGCCTTCGTCCGTAAGGGCGTAGTGCAGGGGCTTGATGCCGAAGCGGTCGCGGGCCAGGGTCAGCCGCCGTCGGCGGGAGTCCCATACCGCGAGGGCGAACATGCCACGCAACTGCTCCACGAAGGCGGAGGGATCTTCCTCGTAGAGGTGAACGATCACTTCGGTGTCGGATTGGGTGCGAAACCGGTGCCCGGCAGCCTGCAGCCGCGCCCGCAGTTCGACGAAGTTGTAGATTTCGCCGTTGCACACCACGACGACCGATCCGTCCTCGTTGGCGATCGGCTGGTCGCCCGTGGCGGTGTCGATGATGCTCAGCCGGCGCATCCCCAAGCCGATGCCGGGACCGCGGTGGAATCCCTCGCTATCGGGGCCACGATGCCACATGATCTGCGTCATGCGGCGCAGTCGTGACTCATCCGTGCCGCGATTGGGGTCTGTGCAGGCTATTCCCGCGATTCCGCACATGGCGTCGTTTCATGGGGGCAGGCCGCCTATCCCTCTGCAGGACGACAGCCGAACCTAGGATAGCCTCCGCAGACATCATGAAAAAATTACAGCGTGGCAACGGCACGTACGCAAGGATTTGACGGTCGGGTGGATAGCTCGAGCCACGACTGGCGTCTCGGCGACGGGACACGGTTCGTGACAAGCGATGAGTTCCTGCACAGCGGTCGCCCCATCGCTCGCGCATCGGGCTTGCATGGGAATCCGCGGTCCATCCAAGTCCGAACCGCACGTGCACGCCGCCCAAGGTGCACAACGCTGTGCTCCTGTCGCGTCGGCTACCGTTTCGGGCCGGCGTGCTTTGCGAGGTCGAAATCGAACTCGTTCGGGCCCTTCGCGGTCACCTCGACGGAGAGCGGCGTTGAAATGGCATCACGGACGAGCTGGGGAATGTCGCGCCTCTCCGGCTCAGCGGTGACGCCGGAAGTTTCGCCGGCTCCCGGCATCCACGGGGTGACGACGACCTTATGCCGACCGATGTAGGCGCCATCCATCGGCCGCCGCGTGGTGAGACGGTAGCGGCCGTCGTCGTCGGTGCCGGCCGCGGCCATGGGCTGCGATTCCGTCAGGAACCGCACGATCGCCTTCGGGACCGGACGCCCCTCGAAGGTCACCCGGCCAGAAACGGGAGCCATGTCGGACTGCCGGCAGCCGGCGGCGGCCAGCGACGACACGGCAATGACGGCCAAGGCCGTGACGATGCCCGTGAGCCGACCGAGGCCGGCCCCGCGGGCACGGCCGGCGAGTGCAGCATGATCGCGCCGGGCAATCATCGCGCATAGTCCTTCACCGTGGACGTGTCGACGATGGCGAGCCGCTGGTAGAGGTTGAAGTCGATCCCCTCCTCGATCCACGATACGCTCCCGTCGCCCCATGCAAACTGCGTGCCCGGTCCATGCGACGACCGGAATGCAGTCGTCACGTCGAGATCCGATACCGAGGGATCAGTGCCCAACGGCCGCGCGCATTCAAGCGTGCCGACGGGTCGGGCGATGATCGTGGAATTCTCGATGCGGGATGCCCCGTCGCCGGGTGCACCCTGAGCCCATCCGAAACGGCCACTCGCTCTGCAGCGACACCGCACGACACTCCCACCCGAAGTCGTTGTCCAACCCCAACTCGATTGTTCACCGATCGCGATGACTTTCGAAAGTCCATCGACGACCTGATGGGGCCGCCGGCCCACGTCAACGTAGTCTGCAGCCCTCGTCGACCGAAACGGCGGCCCGAAAAACAGACCGTTCGTGCAGGTGCCGTCATCCGTGCCGGCCGCA
This sequence comes from Pirellulales bacterium, assembly GCA_044337765.1. Classification (GTDB taxonomy): domain Bacteria; phylum Planctomycetota; class Planctomycetia; order Pirellulales; family UBA1268; genus CAMCQY01. Next base: position 2,329 of record JBIIMX010000339.1, read on the forward strand.
CCGCCGCACCGATTCGTAAAGGAACCCGTCCTAAACGCCGCGTCGGAAGCGCCGGCCACTCCCGCATAACTCGGATCCAGATGGCCTGCGGCGGCGTAATTACCTTTGAGGACGCGATCGATTGGGCTCGACGGGCAGATGAATGTCTCGGACCGAAATCTCTGGACCGCGTTTTGGTTCGATGTGCTGCCCTGGTTATCCTGACCACGGGCGTTGTACCTCGTGCCTTGAGAGCCCTGCGGGCTGGATGTCCACCAGAGCCGGATGTCGGACGCCATGGTAGGAATCAACGCGTAATCGAGCTTGTCGAACGTATCCTGTGCCTCCAGATAGGGCAGCACGAGCACGATCCATGAGTAGTTCGCGTGGACCGTGTACCGGGCCGGAAAACAACGCTTGGCGTCGACATGGTTGTGCAGCGCCTGGCCGAGCTGCTTGAGGTTGTTGCCGCACGAGCTGCGCCGCGCCGCCTCGCGGGCCGACTGCACGGCCGGCAGCAGGAGGCCGACGAGGACGCCGATGATGGCGATCACGACCAAAAGCTCGACTAAGGTAAAACCCGTGGCGGCTCGCGGTGCTGTGGGTCGCCTACCAGAATGGCTGATGCGATTGGCTTGCATGGACGTCCCCTTTGCTTCCTGGGAAGCGATCGGATGAATTCGAGTCTCCCGCCCACCTGACTGCCCGCCAAGATTTTAGCGTCCGCTAGCTGCCAAGACAACGGCTTTTTCTCTCGATGTTTGGCGACCGGTTCGCAACGTCCCGCGGATTCCCTCGCTCGCGCTTCGGGCTTGCTTGGGCCACAGCTACCCCCGCTCTTATCCAAGTACAGTCGGGAAGCCCGGGGCCCCGCTCCGGAAGCCCCTCGCGGAAGCGAGCGGGATGACGCGATCCATCACCATCCGGGCATTGGATCAAACGCGTCGTTCGTGTTCGCCACGCGTCACCCCACCGGCTTCCGCCGGGGGCTTGTGGGGCAACGCGTAGAAGAATCGCGAGAAATCGCTCCCGTCCCGATTATCGCCAGATTGGCCGAACAGGACTGGGACGGGAGCGATATTTCCTCCCCGCTGCTTGACCGGACGCAACGCGGCCACCGCGACCGCGGGATGCCGCACGGCGGCGTCTTCATGGCCGAGTGCCCGGCTGGTCGTGCCGGTCCCGTTTGGCATCACCACGGGGTACACGCTGGAGCACGGCTCGGCCCAGCTGCCGAAGTTGGCCGAGCTGTGCTTTACGCAAACGGATTGCGAGAGTATCGTCGGTGGTCGTGCTCTTCATCGCCCGTTCGAGTGTGAGGATTGCGTGCCGACCATCGTCCGTCGTCTAGCCAATGACTTTCTTCGACGCTCCACGTCGCGTCGGGTGCTTGCGAACAGCAACCGGAGAGCGACGGCAGCCTCTGCGGTGTCCGTCGAGCATCTCGAACCGCGGTTGGCGCTCGCGGCGGTGGGGCTCCCCTCGGCGAAGCAGGGATTGATCCTGGGCAGCGATTCGGGCCAACCGCTCGTGCAGGTACTCGACCCCGTCACAGGCGCAGAACGAGTCAGGTTTCTTGCCTATGAACCGTCGTTCCGCGGCGGCGTGCGGGTGTTCGGCGCTGATGTCACAGGTGATGGCGTCGATGAGATCCTCGTGGCCTCGGGGCCGGGCCGCGTCGGCGAGATCCGCGTGTTCACGCACACCGGCGTCGAGTTGCCCGCCTACAGAACGCGGCCGTTCGGCGACAGTTTCAGCGGCGGCGTGGAGGTGGCGGCCGGTCCGTTGACGGCGGCCGGCCGCATCGACATCGTCGCGTCGCAGGAGAGCCGGGGCAATCTTGTGCGTGTCTTCGCTGTCACGACC
>JBIIMX010000340.1:0-4172 GCA_044337765.1 Pirellulales bacterium
CTCGCGTGGCTTGCCCGCGCCACGGCGCCATTCGGCACGCGGGCAATCGTCAGGGCGCTCCTGCGTGCGGGCCTGGCCCCAAAAACGACGGCCTCGTCCTCCTCGGGCTGATGCCCGAGAAGCGGTCGCTGCCGGAGGGATCGCCACGTCACCCGCATTCCCTTGCTGCCGCTGCGGGCTTTGGATGGAGAAGAAAACCACCTCGCCACGCGCTCATGATCACACGCTCACGCAATCCCGAAGCGCACGCGAGGGAATCCGCGCACGTCGCCGTGGATGACGACTTCAACAGCCAGCTACGGCCGTGTGAAGGCCGTGGGGTCGTCGAGCACGAAGAGGTGGCCGTGGTCGGCGGTCACGATCACGACCGAATCGCCCCAGGCGTCCTGCCGTTCGATCCATTTCACCACCGCCTGAAAGGCCGCGTCTCCGCTCTTCACCGCGCCGATCGCAGCGTCGATGTCGTTGGCATGCAAAGCCCAGTCCACGTCTCCCGCCTCGACCATGAGCCAGAAGTTGCCGCGGCTGTGCAGCACGTCGATCGCCGCGCGGGTCATGTCGGCCAGCGTCGGATTCTCGTTGAGATCGGCCTCTGAATACGGCTTGAGCGGACAGTATTTCTTGCGGAGCCGGTCGGCTGTCACGGTCTGCTCGGGACGGCAGCCGACAGGATCGAAATCGCCGTTGGCGGTCTGGTAGGGCAGGTTGCCCTCGGTCACGCCGAAAAGGCCGAAGAGCCGAAGATTTCGCCTGATGGCGTCCTCGGCAGCAACCGTCAACAGTTCGTCGCCCGACTGGCCAACGGTCCGCAGGGCCAGCCGGTAGCGGCCGCCTCTCCTCGCGTCGATGGCGGCAAGCGTCGAGTCGGCGACGTACTTTCCACCGGGCTCGAAATTGGCACCCTGATCCTTGTCGCTCTCGAGACTCCCGCGCACGCCAAAGCCGGCACCGATCAGCACGTCGAGCCCGGCGAGCGGTTCCGTCCGGTGGGCGATCGAGGGCTGGCCGAGCATGTCGCGGGCGATGTCCTGATAGTCGTCCCGCGTCACGTTGTTCGCATAGCTGCAGGCCGGCGTGGCGTGCGACACGGGCACGCTCGTCACCGCACCGACTGCATAGCCTCGTCTCTGCAGCGTCCGGGCGATCGGTTCGAGATGCCGGCCCGTCGCATCGACGTTGATGGCGTCGTTGTAGGTCTTGCGACCGGTGCACAGCGACGTGGCCGAGGCGGCCGAATCGGTGACAGCATGCGGCCGGCCCCGGTCGCGGCCCATCAGGTAGCGCAGATCCGGGAGCGGTGCCCAAGGGGTCTGGCCGCCGCGGCGGGAGTCGTAGCCGCCGGGCGTCTCGCCGCCGGGATTCTTCAGGGCTTGGGCGTCGACGTCGACCTTCGTGCCGTCGTTGGCCGGGCTCGTGACACAGAAACCAAAGTCGGTTTCCGCCCCGCGGTAGTCCTGAAACGCGAAGCCGGTGCCACGGCCGGCATCGTAGGACACCCTGCCCTGGGTGGCGATGGCCGCTGTTCTGGTGGTCGTCCAGTCCAAACCGTCGAAGACGACGAGGAAGATGTAACGCTTTCCGGCGTCGGCCGCCATCAGTTGAAGCCGGTGGATGTCGGTCTGGTCGAAGTATTCGGCCGCAGGGTTGAGCGTGTCATCGGGCAGGCGGCCAAACAGGCTCGTCAGCCGGCCGGCATCGCGATAGGCACTGCGCGGCCCGGCTACGGAATCGAGCAGCATCCCAAAGGTGTAGACGGGGATCAGCCGATTGGAGTGGTTCGACCAAGAAATGAACCGGTCGGGCTGATCACCCCAATGCCCCCAGGTGGCTCTTCCCGTCGCCTCGGCAGCGGCTTCCATCGCCCTGATCGGATCGGTTGACGATCTGGATGCCGCGGGAGCCTCGGTCTGCTGGCAATGGCCGCTGACGGCCCACTGACCCAGGCAGAACACCAGCCCAAGAAGCGCGCACCTCTGCCGCCAGACTGTGCCGTGCGCTCCATGCAGTTCCTTCTTCGCTCCGCTCATGACGCCCAGTATAACGGCCTCAAACGAGGCTCTGCCCGCATCCAGGAACATTTCAGGCGAGGCTGGCGCACGATTTGCACCGTTGGAACTCCCCTGGAACGACAGCCGGTTCGTTCTCCGAAGCAGGCGTTGCTTCTAAACATGCCGGCCGATTTGTACATTGGCCGCCAGCCCGCCCCCGCCTCTTCCCCTCCTCGCACAAAAAGGCTCTCCGGTGGCCAACGACGACCTCCTGCGTCGCGACGTCCGTCTGCTCGGTGACATGCTCGGATCGGTGATCGTGGGTCTTGCCGGTCACGAGTCATTTGCTCTGGTCGAAGAGATTCGTGGCCTCGCCCGCGACCGCCGCTCGGGCCGGCACGATGCCGAACAGGCGCTCGCCGCGAAAATCGAGTCGCTCGACACCATCCAGGCTGAGCGTGTCGCGCGGGCTTTCAGCATCTACTTCGATCTGGTCAACATCGCCGAGGATCGCCAGCGGGTCCGCGTGCTGCGGGATCGGGAACGGGAACGGTCGCCGCAGCCGATCGGAGAATCGCTGGCGGCTGGCATCGCCGAACTCAAGTCGCTCGGCCTGTCGGCGGCCGAGGTGCAGCATGCGCTCGACCGGCTCTCGGTTGAACTCGTCTTCACGGCCCACCCCAGCGAAGCCAAGCGGCGGTCGATCCGGGCGAAGCTGCGGCGCATGCGGCACAGCCTGCAGGAACTCGATCGTGGCGACCTCCTGCCGCGTGAACGATCGGCGTATGAGAGCGACCTGCACAGCGAACTCGACGTGCTCTGGCAGACTGAGTTTCTCAGGCCCACGCGGCCGACGGTGCTCGACGAGGTGGAGCGGGGACTTTCGATCATGCCCCGCCTGTGGGAGGCGGTGCCGCAGGTGCATGCCTCACTCCGCCGAGGACTCGCCGCCAGCTATCCGGGTGCGACGTTCCACGTCCCGCCATTTCTCACCTTCGGCTCGTGGATGGGGGGTGATCGCGACGGGAATCCGTTCGTCACCGCCGACGTCACGGAGCGGACGCTCCTCCGTCTCCGGGCCGCAGCGATCGATCGTCATCTCGACTGGTGCGTCCGCCTCCACGATCTGCTCACCATCTCGCTCCACGCCGCGAGTGGTGCCACCCCCTTGGTGGAGCGACTCGACGCGCTCGCCACCGCCTGGCCCGACCTCGCCGCCGTGCTCGCCCCCCTCGCCCCGCACGAGACCTACCGCCGCTGGATCCGCATGATCCGCTTCCGGCTGGAGCGGGCCCGCACCTCCAGCCTCGCCGAGCCTGCGGCGGTCGCCGCCTATGGCTCAGGAGCGGAACTGGAGGCCGACGTCGCCCTGCTCGTCGAAGCCTTGGACCATGATCACGGCCTCGCCGATCAGTCACCAGCCACCCACTGGCTCGACCTCGTGCGGACCTTCGGCCTCCACATGACTCGGCTCGACGTGCGGCAGGATGCCCGGGCCTACAGCGACATCATGGGGGAGATCCTTGCGGCCACCGGCCGCGTGGCCGATGCAGCGACATGGACCACGCTCGACGAACCTGCGCGACAAGCGCTGCTCGTCGGCGGGATGGCCGGCCAGAGCGAGTCCCCGGCCGACGGTGTCCACAACATGCCTGTCGACATGCCCGCCGACGTCCTGACACCGCTGGCCGCCGACACGCTCCGCCTCTTCGAGGTGCTCCACCGGGCGATGGCACGGTTTGGACCGGAGTGCATCGGCACCGCGATCATCAGCCTCACCCGCAGCCCCGCCGACGTGCTGGCGGTGCTCTGGCTGTGGCGTTGGGCCCGCGGGCAAGCGGCGGCACGCGGCGAAAAAATCGCGGCCAGTGACCTCGACATCGTGCCGCTCTTCGAAAAGATCAACGACCTCGCCCACGCCCACGAGACCCTCTCCGCGATCCTCGACGAGCCCTCCTACCGCCAGCATCTGGCGGGCCGCGGCGACCGGCAGATCGTGATGGTCGGCTACTCCGACAGCACGAAGGACGGCGGCTATCTGGCGGCCTGCTGCGGCCTGCAGGCCGCCCAGAGCAGCCTCCACGTCACCGCCGCGGCACGCGGCGTCAGCCTCACCTTCTTTCACGGCCGGGGCGGCTCGCTCGGCCGCGGCGGCGGGCCGGCCGCGAGGGGCATTCTCTCGCT
>JBIIMX010000447.1:0-3239 GCA_044337765.1 Pirellulales bacterium
ACCGCCGATACACGGCTGCTCAAGAAGATCGACCTCGAGTCGATGGCGGCCGCAACCGGGGGCCGCCTCCGCGACCAGTCGGCGTTGCGAGGAGAGATCGAGGCGGTCCGAAACTGGATCAAGCAAAAGGCAGATGCCGGCGCGCTCGACATCGACCGGTTGTGCGTGGTCGGCTGCGGCCTCGGAGCCACGCTCGCCACCATGTGGACGGCGGCCGATTGGAACTGGCCGCCGACCACGACCGGTCCGCAGGGGCAGCAGGTGCGGGCTCTCGCGCTGGTCAGCCCGGTCTGGGCCACGAAGGGCATCTCGATGTCGGTGCCCATGGCGAGCGAAGCCCTGCAGCGGAAGATTCCGATCATGGTGCTGGCGGGCAAGGGTGATCGCGATGCCATTCGTCTCTTCGACCAGCTCAAACGCTTCCGACCGGCCGAATGGTTCCAGCAGCGTGCGGACCAACCGGCGGAAAAAGCCACGGAGAAAGCCAAGGACCTTAAAGACCCGGCCAGTGGTACGGCGTTTTTCATTCAGGCCGATACAAGCCTGAGTGCCGACAAACTGGCCAACGATCCGTCGCTGAAGGTGGCCGACCAGCTCAAAACGTTTTTCGCACTCGCGCTCGCCCGCAAGCCCGAGTAGCCCGCCAGTGTGCTTCTGCTGCTGCGAGCATCGCCCGCGTCACGGCAATCGCAGTTCCGCTCCCGGCACGAGCAGTTCGGGGCTGCGAAGCCGGTCACGATTCGCCAGCCAGATGCGTGACGCCATCGCCCTGTCGCCGTAGAACCTCACGGCGATCGATTCGAGCGAGTCGCCCATACCAACCCGCGCCGTGGCAGGCCGCTGTTGCGGCGCCGAGGGACCTGCGGCCCCGCCCGGCATGGATCGGTAGCCGGGGCTGGCCGTGAGCGTTGCGGACGGTGCTGACGATGGAGCGGCCGGCTCTTGCAGCCAAAACGGCTCCGCGGCCGTGCGGACCGCCGAACCATTCTCACCAGCCACCATTCGTTGCGAGGGATCCCCGCCATCGACGGCGGTCACTCGTGGCTCGATCGCCAGGCTGCCACCGCCCCCCTGAAGCCCGTTGGCCGCGGGAACCGTCCACGAGGGCGGCAGCCGTAACGACAGGCCGATGGGGAGCACCTGGGGATCAGCCAGACGATCCCTATTGGCCGACCAGAGAGCGGTTGCTGCGCCGGCATGACCGTAGACCTTCAGGGCGATTCCCGTGAGGTCATCCCCGTCACGAACCACGTATTCCACAGCCCCCGGCGATTCCGCCGGCTGGGGGAATTCCGCAGGAGCGTGTTGGATCGCCGGGATCGGCGCTGTCCGCCTGGCCAGATCGTGCACCGACCACCCCGCGGCGAGCGGTGGAGGGGCATGGGCATCGAGCAGCGGCGGAGGGGGAATGTCCACCGTGGAACGGTATGTGCCGTCGAGGGCCGGCGATGCCGGCGACCAATCCAGCGCAGAAGCCGGCAGCGGAGCCGGGGGTGGCGGGGGTGGCGACACCTGCGCAGCTCTGCCTTCCACGTGCGGATCGCCAAGCTCTGCAGGACACTCCGCCTGCCTGACGTCCGGAATCGCATGGCCTGCCGTGCCGATCATCATGGCCGACGCCACAGTCGGGGTGCCCGGCGTCGCCGCAACGGCACCAGGTTCGGGGGAGTCCGCCACGGGCGTCCGGGCGGCGATCACCGCCGCGGCAAATGGAAGCGACAGCATCACGCCTCCGACCAGCATCGCCATGCCGACAAAAAACCGGACTGTATGCATGAGTTGCGCCATGCTCTCTCCCTCGACAGGCGGCTACGGCTCGAGGCCGGAGCCAGCCCAGCCACCAGTGGTCCAAATGGGTCCAAAGGGAGTATGCGCCGCCGCGTCGGGCCGAGCCGGCCGCAGCCTGCCGGCGAGTTCGCGACCAGCCCCCAGCCCGCCGTCAGGACTGGCATACCCGGCAGGGTTTCTCGGCCGGCCAAACAGGCTTCATAACGGCGCGGGGCTTGATGCTAGCGCGGGGCTTCAAGCCAGGGCGGGTCGGGCCGACTCAGGCAGAGAGTTGGGGCGTTGACCTCGTGGCCGGCTGACCGCGGCGGGCGGCGGCCCCGCCTCCCTGCAACCACAGCACCAAGGGAGCGGCAATGTAGATCGTGCTGTAGCTGCCGGTAACGATGCCCACGAGCATCGTGAAAGCGAAGGCATGGATGCCCTGGCCACCGAAGAGGTACAGGATCAACGTGGCCAGAAACGCCGTGCCAGAGGTGAGGATCGTGCGGCTCAAAGTCTGATTGACCGCCTTGTCGATCATTTCCGCCGTGACGAACGGGCTCTTGCCTCGCAGTTCCCGAAGGCGGTCGAAGATCACGATCGTGTCGTTGATCGAGAAGCCTACGATCGTCAGCAGCGCCGCAACCACGTCGAGGCTGATCTTGAAGTCGTCGACGAGCGCCCAGCCGAGGAAACGGCTCAGGTATGTGCTGAAAGCAAGGCAGGCCACCGCGACCAGCACGTCGTGAATGAGCGCCACCACGGCCGCCAGGCCGAAGGCGACGTTTTGAAACCGCACCCACACGTAGAGCACGATCATCAAGAGGCTCGCCAGCAGCGCGTAGAGCGCTGTGATTTTCGTGTTGCCGGCGACCTTGCCGCCAATGGAGTTGGCGGAGAGATAGACCGGGGTATCGGAAAGCTTTTTCGCCACTCGTTCCACAACCCGCCGGGCCGCCGGCACATCGAGCGACGTGGAGAGCGCCCAATTGCGATAGGCCTTGGTCCGGCTCGCAACCCCCTGCGTCTCGGCCGCATCAGGCTCGAGTTCGAAGGGCGCATCGGCCAGTCCCTCGGCCTGCAAGGCGTCCTGGATGGTGGCCCGCAGCGTGGGACGGTTGATCTTCTCGGGAAAGTCGAGGGCCACGGCGGTGGAAAGCGCTCCGGCGTCAGCCGCCGGCTTGTCGGGAGCGGCGGCTGTCGAAGCGATTTCACCAAAGCCCATCGAGTAGGTGGCAAGCCGGCCCGGAAAGACTTCCCGCAGCGTCTGCTCGACCTGATCGTCACTGCGAACCGACGTGTCGATCTTGTACCGGGTGCCGGCGGGGACATCGGCAGAGGTCACCGCGCTCACGGCCACATCGGGCAGCACGGCAACGGCCTTCCGCACCTCCGCGATGTCGAGCGCCTGTTCGGGCTTGAATGCCACCTGCACGCTCGTGCCACCGGTAAAGTCGATGTCGAACAGCCCC
>JBIIMX010000068.1:0-12176 GCA_044337765.1 Pirellulales bacterium
CTGGGCCGCAGCAGCCAGTCCCAACAGGATGAAGGCCAACGAGCCGATGATCGCGGGCCGCACCCAGCGTACGAATTCGAACGTCGTCTGCCCGAAAAGCCTGGCCATCGACAGCCGCCGCAGCCAGCCATTCCGCTCTGCCAGATCGAACGCCACCCGCGAGCAGAACACCGCCGTGAACAGGTTCAACACCAGGCCCAGAATGAGCGTGACGGCGAAACCCTTCAACTGGTCGGTTCCCATCGCGAACAGCACCATGGCCGTGATCAACGTCGTGAGGTTCGAATCGACGATCGTCGAGAACGCCCGCTGAAATCCATTGCGGATTGCCATCCGAACAGCGGCGCCTCGCTCCGTCTCCTCCCGCATGCGCTCGTAGATGAGCACGTTGGCGTCGACGGCCATGCCCACGGAGAGCACGAGACCGGCGAGACCGGCGAGCGTAAACGCCGCCTTGATCGAGATCATCAGGGCCACGACCAGCAAGATGTTGAGCAGCACCGCAAGATCGGCGACGAAGCCCGAGAAGCGGTAGTAGGCCAGCATGAACGCCAGCACGACGATCGTCGCCAGAAGCATGGCGCGGGCGCCGGAACGGATCGTGTCGGCACCCAGCTGGGGGCTGATCTTCTGCTCGCTGATCGGTTCGCTCACGAGCGCCGCCGGCAGACTGCCTGCGTTGAGCACGCCCACCAGGAAGTCGACATCGGACTGCTTGAAGCTGCCGGTGATCTGGCCGTCGCCGGAGATCGTGCTGCGGATCGTCGGTGCCGACAGAAGCGTGTCGTCGAGCAGAATGCCCAGCCGACTCGTGAGCCGGTTGGCCGGATCGGGCAGGTTCTGCCCGGTGAGCGTGCCAAAGAGCGCCGCACCGGAGGAGTTGAACGAGAAATTGACGCACGGCTGCAGATTGCTGTCGTAGCTCGACGACGCCCGCGAGAGGTAGCCGCCGGTGACGTCGAACCGGTCGAGCACGACGAGCACCTCCACGCGACCGTCGGGCATGGTGCGGGTCACGAGGCCGCCGTCTTCGGCAGGATTGATCTTGGCGGTGTCAAGCTGCACCCAGCGGCCGATCTGCCGTCCCCCCTCGGACACGGTCGTGCCCGGGGACCGGCTGGCCAATTCGATCACCTGCTTGTGCCGTGGATCCTCCGGATTGGCCGTGATTCGAAACTCGAGCACGCCGGCGCTCGACACCACCCGCTTGATGAGATCGACCTCCGACTGGTCGACCTCGGGAACGATCACCTCCAACTGATCGAGGCCGTAGCGACGAACGGTCACTTCCTTCTGGCCGCCCGGATTGACGCGACGGCTCACGGCCGCCACGAGTTTGTCCATGTCGACGGCGGCAGACCGACCAGCCACGTCGTATTCGAGGTCGATGGCATCTGCAGCCGCCCGCCGGCCGGCCAACAGCACCTTCGCGTCACCGAAATCAAGCTGCTCGACACCCTTGAGAAAGGATTCGCGGGCTGCGGCATCGGCAGTCTCGAGCCGCACCGCGATGCGGTTGTCGGCCATCCGCGTCACGGTGCCCTTCCGACCATCCTGGCTGGAGAGCAGTTCCGCAATGCGGCCCACACAGTCGTCGACCTGCCCGGCCGCCTGCCGGGAAGCATCGACCTCGTAGACCAGAATCACACCACCCTTGAGGTCGATCCCCAGCCGCGGCGGCCAGCCGAGCCATGTCACCAGAGCACCCGCGGTGAGCGCGACCAGCACCGTCGCCAGGCGGCCCCACATGTCGGCTGCACGCAACCGCTTCGCGAGCAGCCACGACAGCAACGTCGGCACCGCGATCGTGAGCAGAGTCATGGCCCAGACGGCCCACGGCTCCCGCCACCAGGGCATGGCCGCCGTCGGCACGGCGGCCGCGGCCACCACGTCGGCGGTCTGGGCAAACAACTGGATCGCGATGGGGAGACTGTTCATTCCATTCTCATTTCAAGGTTCTGGTTGTGGGATCCCGGATTCAGGGCTCCGGATTGATGGCTCAGGATTCAAGAGTCGGGTGTCAGGAGTCCGGGGAGGCGGTCTCGCCCACCACCTTGGCGATGCTCGACACCGTGACGGAGATCTTCACATTGCCCGCCTCATCGACCCGCAGCGACACCCGATCGGCCTCGCGATCGACATTCGCCACGGTGCCGTAGATGCCCGACGTCGTGATGACACGGTCGTTCTTCTTGAGTCCGGCGAGCAGTTCCTGCTGCTGCCGCATACGTTCGCGTTCCGGTCGGTAGAGCAGCAGCCACGCGACCAGCACGATCATCGCCATCGGCAGATACGTGAGGAGCAGTTCCAGCGGGCCCGGCGTCGGCGCAGCAGCGGCCCCAAACAGACGGACCGCGAACAAAACTGGTGGCTCGTGCAACATGGCAACTCCGACGACGGGCCGAACTACCCCTCGTCGGGCCATTCGGCAGACCCGCAAATGTAGTGCGATGCGCGCCCGACGGACAAGCCCGCCGTGCCATTCGCTGGCCACGGTGACGGGACGGAGCCGGGCGGGCGACCAAGCCGCGGCATCTATCCAGCCGATTCCGGGGCCGGCTCGAGCCGTTCGAGCAGTTCGCTGCAGACCGCATCGAACCGCCCCGAGAGCACGCCGTCGCGAAGGCGGGCCACGAGCCGCTGGTAGAAGGTGAGGTTGTGGATCGAGGCGAGGATTGGCCCGAGCATCTCCCCCGCCAGAAACAGATGCCTGAGGTAGCTGCGGCTGTGCCGGCAGGCCAGGCACGGGCAGCCGGACTCGAGAGGTCGTGGGTCGGTCGCATGCCGCGCATTGCGCAGGCGAAGCTGCCCGTCGAAGGTGTAGACGAGCGAATTGCGACCGCACCGGGTGGGGAGCACGCAATCGAACATGTCGATGCCGGCAGCGACTGCAGCGATGATGTCCCGCGGCTGACCGACGCCCATGAGATACCGTGGCCGATCGGCTGGCAGGTGCGGCGTGGTCGCCCGGAGCGTGGCCACCATCGCCTCCGGCCCCTCGCCGACCGAAAGTCCCCCAACCGCATACCCATCGAAGCCCAGCCCCCGAAGCCGCACGGCACTCTCCTCCCGCAGATCGGGCTCGAGCCCCCCCTGCACGATGCCGAAGACCGCCTGGTCCTCGCGGCGATGCGCGGCCAGGCAGCGTTCCGCCCAGCGCAGCGATCGCTGCATGGCGTCAGCCACGGCATCCCTCGTGGCCGGCAGTGCCACCACATGATCCATTTGCATGGCCACGTCGGCGCCGATCCGCTCCTGGATCCGCATCGACGCCTCGGGCGAGAATTCAACAGGCCGACCGTCGAGATGCGAACGGAAGCTCGCCGCGGCCTCGGTCACGCGGACCTGCTTCGCCAGAGAAAAAACCTGAAAGCCACCGCTGTCGGTGAGCGTGGGGCCGCGCCAGCCCATGAAAGACGCCACGCCCCCGGCCTGCTCGACGACCGCCTCGCCCGGCCGGAGGTGAAGGTGGTAGGCATTGGCGAGCACCATGCCGGCGCCAGTCTCCGCGACGCGGCCGATGTCGACCCCCTTCACGCTGGCCAGCGTCGCCACCGGCATGAACAGCGGCGTGGGCACGCTCCCATGCGGCGTCGCAAGCACGCCCGCCCTCGCCCCACCAGGGCTCACCGCGTCGAGTTGAAACGAAAATCCAGGCCGCATTCCCAAAGCGTAACGCAGCGTGCCGCACGCAACCACAGATGACCGTTGGCCGCGGTTCGTGGCCGGCTGCCTCACGAAAAACATCGCATCATGCAATCCTGTTCGGCACGGCACGCGCTGCCCCCCGTGGCGGCACGTTTTCAACTTGTCCGGGAGTTGACGCTGCTGCTGCGTGCTGAAGCCAGCCCGCCGGCTGCGGCATGCTCGTCGCCGGCGGATTCTGCTACAGGATGCTCCTGGACGAATCGTGAATCGCTCGTGAGTCGCAGAATTCACCGGCTCCTGCGCGTACCTCCGTCCGGCTCCTCAGCATCAGGAGTTTTCAGGTATCCGTGAGGGGCTGCCCATGTCCCGAGAGCCGGCGTTGCTGACAAGCGGAGGCAGGATGCCGGAGCGCAGTCAGCATCGAGTGAGCGAAGGACAGCGGGCACCGATCCGTCTCAGCGGATTGGTCGACGTAGCGAACGTCCGGCGACGGGGCGGGGGCAGCCCCGAGCCGTCGCGTGTCCTCAGAAGATCCCCAGGGCTTCGAGGCTGTACCGCACCACGAGCCCCGCCACCACCACGCTCACCATGCTCATGAGCTTGACGAGAATGTTGAGGCTCGGGCCGCTCGTGTCCTTGAACGGATCGCCCACGGTGTCGCCCACGACGGCGGCCTTGTGGGCCTCGCTGCCCTTGCCCCCGTGCACGCCCGACTCGATGTGCTTCTTGGCATTGTCCCAGGCGCCTCCGGCGTTGGCCATGAAAACGGCCACGCAGAAGCCGGTCGTCAGGCCGCCCACGAGCAGTCCCATGACGCCACCCACGCCGAGCAGAAGGCCCGTGACCACGGGCACGGCGAGTGCGAGCACCGACGGCAGGATCATCTCCTGCTGTGCCGCCTTCGTGCTGATTTCGACCGGGGCCGCGTAGTCCGGAGTCTCGGTGCCCTGCATGATGCCCGGCTTTTCCCGGAACTGCCGACGCACCTCTTCCACCATGCCCTTCGCGGCGCGGCCCACGGCCTTCATCGTCAGGGCACAGAACACGAAGGTGCTCATGGCGCCGAGGAACAGGCCGACGAGCACCTTCGGGTTCATGAGGGTCACGTCGTAAAACCGCATGTAGTCGGCCATGAAGGCCTTCTTCACGCTGACGATTCGGTTGGACTTCTCCAGCTCGTCCATGAACGCCGGCGTGGCCCCATCGACAGGCGTTCGCGCGGGCAGTTTGTCGAAGTCCGGAATCGCGCGGTTATCGAGCACCATCCAGGTGGTGTTTGTGTCGGGCTTATCCCCGATCTTCACCGCCAATCCTCCCGCCAGCTTCACCCAGTCGCCCGGCTTGAGATCGACGTTCTTGCCCGCCACTGTCGTGCTCTGCACGCTGGCACGCTGGTCGTAGGAGACCGCGGCATGGCCCCAACGTTCGAAGCCGATGCGAATCTCTTCGACGTAGGCGGCCAGAAGCGCCAGCGCCGTGAGCGCGGCGGATCCGATCGCGAACCCCTTGCCCGTTGCGGCGGTCGTGTTGCCCAGAGCATCGAGGGCGTCGGTCCGCTCGCGGACGATCGCGGGCAGGCCCGCCATCTGGGCGTTGCCGCCGGCATTGTCGGCGATCGGCCCGTAGGCATCGGTCGCCAGCGTGATGCCGAGCGTGGAGAGCATGCCGACGGCGGCGATCCCCACGCCGTAAAGGCCGAGAGCGAAGGCGGCGGGGTCCTTGAAACTGAAACCGTTGGCGAATCCGAAGGCCAGCAACGTGGCGGCGCCGGTGATCAGCACCGGCGCCCAGGTGCTGAGCATGCCTTCGGCGATGCCGCCGATGATGATGGTGGCGGGGCCGGTCAGAGACTGGTCGGCCAACTCCTTCGTGGGCGTGTATTCGTTGCTCGTCGAATACTCGGTCCACTTGCCGATCAGCCAGCCTGCCACGAGGCCCACGACCACGGCGACGGCGATACCGAGGTACCGAAAGCTGCCCATGAGCAGGAAGGTGACCACGAACGACGCAACCACGATGGCGACCGTCGAGAAATTGATCCCCTTCGCAAGCGCCGCGAGAAGCGATTTTTGCGAGGAATCCTCCTGCGTCTGAACCTGGAAGATGCCCCAGATGGAGAGGAGCGTGCCGACCGAGGCGATCGCCATGGGCAGGAAGATCGCCGCCATCTGCATCGAGTAGTTGCCCGGAAACGCCGCCACTCCGAGGGCCGCCGTGGCCAGGATGCTGCCGCAATAGCTCTCGTAGAGATCGGCTCCCATGCCGGCGACGTCTCCCACGTTGTCTCCCACGTTGTCGGCGATCGTGGCCGGATTCCGCGCATCGTCCTCCGGAATGCCGTGTTCCACCTTGCCGACGAGGTCGGCGCCCACGTCAGCCGCCTTCGTGAAGATGCCACCACCGACGCGGGCAAAGAGCGCCTGCGTGCTGGCACCCATGCCGAAGCAGAGCATCGTGACGGTGATCTCTTCCAGCGAGAGAGGCTTTCCAAAGAAAGGCACGAGCCAATAGAGAATGAAGAACCAGAGCATGATGTCGAGCAGGCCGAGTCCCACGACCGTGAGCCCCATCACGGCCCCCGAACGAAACGCCACCTGTAGCCCATCGTTGAGCGACCGCTCGGCGCCGGCGGCCGTCCGGTTGCTCGCGAGCGTTGCGGTCTTCATGCCGCACCAGCCGGCCAGACCGGAGAAGAAGCCTCCGGACAGAAACGCCAACGGCACCCATCCGCTCTGCACCCCAAGGCCGAACGACATCCAGAGGAGCAGCAGGCAGACCGCGCCAAACACCCAATACAAGACCCGCCTCTGCTGCTTGAGATACGCATCGGCGCCCGTCTGCACGTAGCCGGCGATCCGGATCATGTCGGGCGTGCCGGCTGGCTGACTCTCCATCCACGTGAAGAACTGCCACGCCTGATAGAGCGCCAACGAGGAGCCGACCACGCCCACCAGCCACCAGAACCCGTAGAACAGATTGGTCCAGCCAGTAGGGCCAGCCTCGGGATTGGTCGCGGCAGTGGCACAGCCGGCGAGAGGCAGCAGAAACGCGACGAGGGCCACGATAGAACAGGATGAACGTTTCACGGTTCGGGCGAACTCCACAGGAAGACGGCGGGCGATTAGTCCCCTTCGGACTCGAGGACTGTAATCGCCGCCAATTCCCCGGTCAAACGCCGCTTACACAGCGGCCGGCCGACCGATCGAGTGGTAGACGAAACCCCGCGACCGCATCTCAGCCGGTGCGTAGAGATTGCGACCGTCGAAAATAGCCCGCGACCGCATGCGACGGGCCATCTCGTCGAAGTCCGGATGGCGAAAATCGCCCCATTCGGTGACGATCGCCAGGCAGTCGGCGGCATCGAGCGCCTCCATCGCACCGGTGGCGTAGGTCAGCCGCTCGCCGTGGATCGCCCGCACGTTTTCCATCGCCTCCGGGTCGTAGACGGTCACCTGGGCACCGCCGGCGAGCAGCTGATCGAGCAGGTCGAGCGCGGGGGCGTCGCGGACATCGTCGGTTCGAGGCTTGAAGGCCAGCCCCCACACGGCGATGCGCCGGCCGGCAAGCTGCCCGCCGAAGTGGGCGAAGATCTTCTCGCCCAGCACCTGCTTCTGCGCGAGATTTGTCTCGTGCACGGCGGTGAGGATCCGTGGGGTGATCCCCTGGTCGCGGGCCATCGCGGCGAGCGCCTGCACGTCCTTGGGAAAGCAGCTGCCGCCGTAGCCGACGCCTGGAAAGAGAAACGCGAAGCCGATCCGCTTGTCGTGTCCGATCCCGCGGCGGACGTCGTCGATGTCGGCCTCCATCCTCTCGCAGAGGTTGGCCACTTCGTTGATGAAACTGATCTTCGTGGCCAGCAAGGAGTTGGCGACATATTTTGTCATCTCGGAACTCTCCGGCGACATCACCAGAAACGGATGTTCGGTCCGGAGAAACGGCATGTAGAGCTTCCGCAGACGCTCCGCCACAGCGGCCGAGCGGACGCCCACGACCACGCGGTCCGGCTTCTGAAAGTCGTCGATGGCGGCGCCTTCCTTGAGAAACTCGGGGTTGCTCGCCACCTGGCATTCCCGGCCGGTGCGTTCCTTGAGCCGGGCCTCGATTCCGGCGCAGGTGCCGACCGGCACGGTGCTCTTGGTCACCACGAGGGCATCCGCGTCGAGATGCGGCGCGATCGCGTCGACCACCTTCCAGAGGCTCGAAAGGTCGGCCGAACCGTCGGAGGATGGCGGCGTGCCCACCGCCAGATAGACGATCTGCGCGTTGCGGATCGCGGCGGCGGTGTCGGTCGTGAACAGCAGCCGGCCCGCTTTCGCGTTGCGGACCACCATTTCCTCCAGGCCCGGTTCGTAGATGGGGATCTCACCCCGCGCGAGCTGCGCAATCTTGTCGGCATTGATGTCGAGGCACGTGACCGTGTTGCCACTATCGGCGAAACAGGTGCCTGTGACGAGTCCGACGTATCCGGTGCCGACGACTGCAATCCGCATGTGAGACGTTCCTGAGGACAACTGACCTGAAGGTGGGTTTCTCCACCGAAGCTACTCTACCTTCAAAAAAAAGGCTGCTTTTCCCGGCACAAACCAGAAACACGCCCTCATCGGAGGCGAGCAAACGGGAAGCCGGGATCGGCGGAAGCTCGAGGAGCTTTTGGATTTTTCGCCCCTGCACGGGAATGCACTGCCGCAAGCCGTCACGGCGAAAAAGCCAACGCGACGAGACTTCTGCCGGCCCGGCGGCGCGGCAGCATCTGCAGCGGCAAGTTAAAAACTTGCCGCCACGGGGGCGATCGCCCGCCGCATCGAACAGGTGCGGCGAACTCGGAGCACACGTGACTCGCGGTTATGCCACCGGCGGCTCTCCGGCAACCGGTTCGGCCGTATCTTCGACCTCGCCCGGCGGCACTGGAACGACGGCTGCCAGCGAGTCGCTCTCGTCGAGCCGCATGATGCGCACGCCCTGCGTGTTCCGCCCGATCGCCTTGATCTCGCGGACATTGACCCGCTGGATCTTGCCGCGTGCGGTCATCATCAGCACCTGATCCTCATCCTTGACCGACACGACCGCCACGACCTGGCCGTTCCGAGCCGTCGTCTTGATGTCGCGGATGCCCTTGCCGCCGCGGTGCTGCGTTCGATACCGCATGCCGCTCGACTCGCCGTCTCCCTCCGCTTCCTCCGCCGCGGATTCTGCGCTCTCCGCTTCGGGGGCCTCTCCCTCCTCACCGGGCGCCGGTCCGGCGATCGGCGTTCCTGCTCCGAAGGAGGTCCGCTTGCCATACCCCTGCTCGCAGACCGTGAGCAGCGTGGCATCGGGATCGGCCACCACCATGCCCACGAGCCGGTCACCGGCGCCGAGCTTGATGCCACGGACACCGCTGGTGTCGCGGCCCATCGGGCGGGCGTCCGACTCCGGAAAACGGATCGCCATCCCCTTCGCGGTGGCGAGCACCAGTTCGTCGCCAGGCTTGGTGATTACGGCGTCGACCAATTCATCCCCTTCGCGGAGCTTGACGGCGATCAGGCCCTTGGTGCGGCGCCTGCGATACTCTTCGAGCGCCGTCTTCTTCACCACGCCGCTGCGGGTGGCGAGCATGAGGAACTGGTTGGGGTCTTCGAAGCCCGAGACGGCCCGGCATTCGGCCACCTTTTCACCCGTCTCGAATTCGAGCAGGTTTACGAGCGCCCGCCCCTTCGCGTCGCGGGCAAGCTCCGGCAGTTCGAAGACGCGCATCGAGAAGACCTTCCCGAGCGTGGTGAAGACGAGCAGCCAATCGTGGGTGCTGGCCACGAAGAGATGCTCGATCGGATCCTCCTCGTCGGTCCGCGCACCGGTCAGCCCCTTGCCGCCGCGACGCTGCGCACGGTAGACGTCGGCCGCCGTCCGCTTCACGTAGCCGGCCCGGCTGATCGTCACCACCATCGTGGCCTCGGTGATCAGTTCGGCCATGTCGCGGATGTCGCCCGCCTCACCGCTGATCTCCGTACGGCGGTCGTCTGCGTGCTTGTGCTCGAGTTCCAGCAGATCGTTGCGGATGAGCGCCTTGATGTTGGCCTCGCTGGAGAGAATCCGGCGGAACTCGCCGATCTTCTCGAGGAGTTCACGATGTTCCCCGCCCAGCTTCTCCTGCTCGAGATTCACCAACTGTCCGAGCGTGAGCCTGAGGATGGCGTCGGCCTGCACCGGCGAGAGACCGTAGGTTTCGGAGACTCCCCGCTCCTCCTGCATGACGGCGAAGCCCTCGGCACCGAGCGCTCGCTCCAACAGCGCCGCCGGCGTCTGGATCTGAACCAGCCGCTCCTTCGCCTCGGCCTGCGACTTCGAACTGCGGATGATCTTGATGACCTCGTCGATGTTCGCCAGCGCCACGAGCAACCCTTCCACAGTGTGCTTGCGGCTGCGGGCTCGGGCGAGCAGATGTTGGGTGCGACGGCGGAGCACCGCGGTGCGGTGGCGGAGGAACTCCTCCAGCATGTTCTTGAAGGACAGGATCCGCGGTTTGCCGTCGACGAGTGCCAGGAAGATGAGCGAAAATGACGTCTGCAGCGGCGAGAACTGGTAGAGCTGGTTGAGGACGACATCGGGATCGGCGTCCCGCTTGAGTTCCAGAATCAGCCGCACCGGCTCCTTGAGATCGCTCTCGTTGCGGATCGCCGAGATGCCCTTGATACGGTCCTCGTTGACCAGTTCGGCGATCTTCTCCTCGATGGCGTCGCGGGTCTGCTGGTAAGGAATCTCGGTGACGACGATGCGGCTGCGGTTCTTGCCGAACTCCTCGACATGCGCCCGGGCGCGGAGGGTGATCGTGCTGCGGCCGGTGAGATATCCGCGGACCAGCGACTCTCGGCCCATCACGATGCCGCCCGTGGGGAAGTCGGGGCCGGGGCAGATCTGGAGCAGCTCGGCCATCGATGTGCCCGGGGCGTCGATCAGCTTCACAAGCGCGCGACAGACCTCTCCGAGGTTGTGCGGCGGAATGCTCGTCGCCATGCCCACGGCGATGCCACCCGCGCCATTGACCACGAGGTTCGGAAATCGGCTCGGCAGCACCACCGGTTCGGTGTTCCGCTCGTCGTACGTCGGCACGAAGTCGACCGTGTCGAGCTCGATGTCGTCGAGCATCATCGCGGCGATCGGCGAGAGCCTGGCCTCCGTGTATCGCATGGCGGCGGCAGGCAGGCCGGCGATCGAGCCGAAGTTGCCCTGCTTGTCGACGAGCACATGACGCATGTTCCATTCCTGGGCCATGCGGACGAGCGTGGGGTAGATCACGCTCTCGCCGTGCGGATGGTAGTTGCCGCTGGTGTCGCCCGAAATCTTCGCGCACTTCACGCGGGACGCGCCCGGCGAGAGGTTGAGGTCGTTCATGGCGACCAGAATCCGCCGCTGGGAGGGCTTCAGACCGTCGCGGACGTCTGGCAGGGCCCGCGACACGATCACGCTCATCGCGTAGGTCAGATAGCTGTCTTTGAGCTCCTGCTCGATCGGCTGTTCGACCAGCCGCCCGCCGGCATTGTCCCTGAGCACGCCTGCCTGATCCCGATGATCGCCCGCCTGGCCCGCCCCACCGCCATCCTGAGCCGGTACCTCGCCCTCGGGACCACGCGAATCGCCTTCGGGGGAATCAATGTCGTCTGCCAAGGGGTTTCTCCCAGCTGACCCCCGGGGTTTTCACCGGTGGGAACGCTTGAACATACCCGTCCGGTGGGAACGGTCAACCGGCCTTCTATCGCGGAAAAACCGCGGGCCGGACGGCTTGACCCGCGCGTCTGCCCCCCCTACTCTCCCGCCCCGTTTTCCCCACGTGTCCATCCGAGGCCCTCCACCCGTGCCAGCGACTCGTTTTCACGGTTGGTTTGTTGCAGTCGTGGCGGCGGTCGTGCTGCTGGTGCGGCTCGGCGGTCCGGCCCTCTGGGACGACGACGAGCCCAAGAACGCCGCCTGCTCGTTGGCCATGCTCGACGCACAGGACTGGGTCGTGCCGACGTTCAACGGCCGGCTCCGCATCGAAAAGCCGCCGCTGGTGAACTGGTTGCAGCTCGCCGGATTTACCGTCTGCGGCCGCAACGAAACCGGCGCCCGAATCGGCTCGGCCGTGCTGACGATCGGCACCTGCCTGCTCACCTGGCAGATCGGCTGCATGCTTTTGGGGCCTGCCACCGGCCTGATCGGCGGCCTGGCCATGGCAACCTGCGTTTGGACCGCCGTGGGTGGCCGCGCCGCCACACCAGACGCACCGCTCCTGTTCTTCACGACACTGTCCCTCTTTCTGTTCGTGCGGGGCGCCGGGATCCGGGCCGGCAGCGCACCTGGCGAACTCGCGGTCCCGTTCATGTCTGCCGTCGGTATCGGAGCGGCCTGTGGCGCGGCCACGCTCGCCAAGGGGCCGGTCGGGCTGATCCTGCCGCTGCTGGCCTTTCTGAGTTTCACCGCGTGGCGCGGGCGATCGTCCCAACAGGCCGGCTGGATGGCGACGCTCGGCGGCATTCGGCCTCTCACGATCATGTTCGCGGCGGTGCTGGTGGCGG
>JBIIMX010000341.1:0-4148 GCA_044337765.1 Pirellulales bacterium
TCTCAGACGCGGAGGACGTGCTCCGGAAGTCGTTCGCCATGTATGAAGCGGTGTTCGGCCCCGTGCACGCGCGTGTTGCCGAGACCGCCATGCACCTGGGCGCCGTCCTTCGCTTCAGGCGGCGTTGGACCGAGGCACGGGAATGGCTCGAACGGTCGCTCGACGTCACTGGCCGCACGCTCGGGCACGATCACGAGTTTGCCGCCAAGGTGCTCGGCCACCTCGCGGCGGTGGACGCACACGACGGTCGGCACGCCGAGGCGGCGATGCACCTCGAACGGGCGCTGGCAATCCTCCGGCGGGTCTTTGGAGCCGACGACCAGCGGCACCGGCGGCTCGAAGCCCGACTCCAGGCGGAGCATGAGGCCCTCGGCGGGAAGCCCGACGCGGAATGAAGACCTGCGGGCGAGAATGCCCGCGCGTCCTCGGCCGCCGATCACTCCAGTCCGTAGGCGCCGGCCATCGGGATGTCGAGGCCGGTGCGGCTGGCAAACTGCGTCCGCGACAGGAACCGCGGCTCGAGATTGAACGTCACGCCCACGTTGTTGCGGCTGTAGTCGACATTGAAGCCGAAAGTCATCAGGAACGACTCGCCGATCCGGACGAGCTGGAAATTCTGACCGATGTTCATCCCCTTGAGATTGAGCGCCGTGCCGAAGGAGCTGGCCCACTTCGGGCTCATGCGGTAGGTGTAGGACCCGGTGAGCACGCTGGCCTGAATCGGCCCGCCGAATTCATTGAAGCCCAGGTAGAAACTGCCGCGTGGTGTGCGGTTGAGCAGTGCCCCGATCGTGTAGAGCTGCTGGCCGCCGGTAAAGAAGTCGACGTCGGCGGTCGAAAGCAGCGTGGTGCGGTCGCCGACGTGCCAGCGGAAGTCATACTGCCAGAGGCCGAGCGTCTGGCCGAAATTCTGGCTGGTGGTCGGAAAGAGTTCGCCGTCCACGTCGAAGACGATCCAGTCGATGATCCGGCGGTTGCCCATCGGCCCGCGTTTTGTCTGCCACCGCTGCCGCGCCCCCAGCCGAAACACCGTGAGGTCGTTGGCAATCTCCGTCGGGCCGGTCACCCAGCCGCCCATGCCGCGGCGGACGGCGTAGGTCCGCGGGTCGTACTTGTTGTCCGGGCCGAACACGAAGGGGGAGTTCAGCGGCGTGGCCTGGCCGGGGATGGCGCCGTAGTCCCAGTACGGGATGTTGCGGCGGTATTGGTTGATGGTGTCGTCGTCGATCTGGTCGTAGAGCGGGAACTGCGTGATGCTCTGCGTGCTGTTGGCGTAGGAGAACTCCGCCTCCCAGACCACCTTGTGGGCGAGGCCGTGCACGTTCCAGAGTTGGCTCTCCACGCTGTCGTCCGTCGTCCACATGGGCAGCGTCGAACGGATGCCCACCTGCCCGTAGGCCCGGTCGATCGGCGACTGCGTGATGTCCTGCCCCCAGTGCGCGAGTTCGCCGAGCGCATACGGAACGAGCTTCACCACGCCCGCCTGGAATGGCAGGTCGATTTCGTGCCGGGTCGCCAGCCGCTCGCCGATCACGTTGTTTTCGTAGGGCAGCGTCGTCCAGATGCTGCGTCCCTGCCCGGCAGTCGGCGTCTGCGGCAGGTTCTGACGGACGTACGACACGCCCGAGTGCTGATACCACGTCAGCGAGTCCTGCAGGAGGGGCTGTCCCAGCCAATAGTGGTCGAGGCGAGGCCACCATTCGCTCTGCGTGAAGAACGGGTTGACGCGGGCGCTCGTGAGCAGCCGCAGCTCGCGATTCTCGATCGGCCTGCGCAGGTCGAGCCACGTGCGCTGCTCGTACCCTTCCTCCCACTCCGCCTCGTAGTATTCCTCGAGGAAGTTCATGTCGCTGATCCAGCCGACCGTGCCGCGGGCCTGCCAGCCGCCGAAGAAGCTCTCGGTGCTGCCGCCGAGATCCTGCCGGTGCCGCCAGAACGAGCGGCCGCGGAACGTGCGGTTGGGATACCCGGGGTAGGTGAAGGTGCGGCGGTAGAGACCGAGGTTGTCCAGCCCCACGTCGCCGATGAACCAGGCGTCGAGGTCGCCGCTGGCGGGTCCGCCGAAGCCGAGGAAGTCGGGCCGGTTGTAGAGCAGTGACGTGCCGCCGCCGGGACCGCGAAGGCTCAGGTAGTCGATGTCGAAGTCCCAGTCGACGCCGTCTGGCGGCCGCCGCCAGCCGAACACTTGGAAGGCGTCCCAGCTGGTGAGCAGCTGCGTGCCGAAGATGCGGTCGTTCTTGATCTGCGCGTTGTTGATATAGAAGGTCGGCTTCTTCGCATTGGTCGCCAGCACCGGCCACCAGAGCACGGGAACGCCGCCGAGCGTGACCGTGTTGCCACGGCTGGTGATGAACTGCTGGTGCTCGACCGCAGGCTCACCCGTGACGGGATCGATCGCCCTCTGGCCGCCGGGCCCCGCCAGCGGCACCTGCTCGTCGGTAAACTCGAGTTCACGGGAGCGGAACTCCCAACTCGGCACGCCCAGACGGCTCGAGGTGAGGCCCGTCTGTTGGGCTACAAAGCGGCTGCGGTCCACCTGCCGGAGCACGTCGGCCCGCAGCCGCACCACGCCGGAATAGTTGTCGACCGGAGTGATCACCGTCGCTCCCGTGATCACACCGCTGGAACGCGGCACGTCGTAGAACATGCTCACCGCCTCGACGACCCGCTGCCCCTGGCGGAAGACGACGTTTCCCTCCATGTAGAGTTCCAGCGGCACATCGCCCGCCTGAGCGGCGTTGCCTTCGAGGTCGGGCTGCGCCTGCCCCCGGGTCCAGATCACGAGCCGATCGGCGGAGACATCGAGCGGGCCGGCCGGATCGACGCCGTCGACGACGAGGTTCACGCCCGAAGTGATCACCGCCACCCACTCGTTGCCCGCCGGACTGGGGAACCAGCGGATGTTGAGCGGCACGCTCGACCGCGGGAAGGCCCGCAGCCGACGGGCGGTCGTGGCCGCGTTCACCTGCGGCACCGGGGCGGCGCCGAATTCGCTGAACTGGGCCCGCTGGATCGGCTCCTCGAGGGCCGCACCCGTTTCGGCGCCGGCATCGGCGGTGTAGGCGACCGGGACGACACGGTCGGATGGCGCATCGTAGATCGGCGGTGTGCCTGCGGTGGGAACGACACTGTCGAACTCGAGTTGCGGCTCTCGCTGCATCCAGAACCGACCGGTCCAACGCGGCCCGCGGACGGTCGTCGCAGCGGCATCGGCGTCTGCGGCGAGCGATCGCACGGACACGTTCCCCGCCATCCGCACGAGCATGCTGCGGACGGCCGGCTGTTGTGCCTCCTCCCCATCATCCGCTTCGCTGTCGAGCGAGGGACCGGGCTCCTGTTCGATCCACACGACTGCCTCGTGTGCCACTGCCTCCGTCGCTGCCTGCCTGATTCGAACGCCACCCGTGAGATGCCAGACATCGTAGGAGCCCTCCGTCCATCGCGAAGCCTGCGTGGCGGTGACAATGACGTTCTCGCGAGGATCGACCGACGGCACCTCGATCCTTCCCGCCTCGGCGATGGCGGCGGCCAGGCCGCGGGCGGGCAGCGAGGCGAGCGCACCTGCCGTGGCAGTCTCCTTGAGCGGTTGCACGCCGCCGGGCGGCTGCGATGCCGCCTGCCGCATCGCCACGAGCGTCATCGCCACAGCGAGCACGCATGCCATCGGCATCGTTCGCGTGTGGAGACGCAGGCGCGCAGTCCCTCGGCGCGACGGGACATGAGCCCGAGGTCGCGGGGGCGCAGCGGTGGCGTGATCGTGCAGGGAAAACACGCGTGAAAAAGAGTCTCTGGGGGCGGAAATGGTCCGGTTCGGGAAAAAGCGCGGGACTATAGGAGTGCCCGCGCCGACGGGTCAAGGCGTTGCCGCCGCCGCTTGGAATCCGCAAGTCGTGGCTGCAAAGGGGGTTACCGATGCGCACGGGCATCCCCCGCCGCAGCCGACGCCCGTGGCCATCGGGCCGTTCCCGATCGCCCCGTCCCCGTAGGTGACGCAGCGTGGGGGAAGCTGGGAAAACCGTTCTTGGCAACCCAGGCAAGCCTCGTTCCCGCGCCGCCTGCCCAGCCTGCTTCTCTCCGTCGCGGTACCATACTCCTCCGGCTTGCGTGGATCGCGCTCGGCCCGCCGCTCCGGCTGATTGCCCACGCCG
>JBIIMX010000036.1:0-15298 GCA_044337765.1 Pirellulales bacterium
GCAAACGCCGCGGCTGCCGGCGGCCGTGCTGATCCACTGGCAACCGTACCGGCCTTCGCCACGGTGATGGAACGTTGCGGGAAGGGGGTGCCCGGGACGGCGGCGCCGGTTCGCTGGTTCGTCGATCCGTTGGCCTATCTAGCCGCAGACCGCCGGACATTTCCCCCGGCCAAGAACAAGAAGGGGCCCGATTACGTCGCCATCCTGCGGCGGCAGGGATTCGACGCCGTCAATGGCGCCGGCGGATACCTGTTCTTTGGGGAAGGCGATGTCGATCTGCGGCACAACACGCTGATCCACGCCCCGCCTGCAAACGGCCGGCCGGCCGACGGGCCCGACCGCTTCGAAAAGGCGGCCCGCATGCTCCGGTTTCCCAACTTGGACGGGCTCGCTCCGGCGGCGTGGGTACCGAGAGGGGCGGCATCGTGGCTGTCGTTGCAGTGGGACATCGCCAACGCTTTCGATTCGATGCAGCCTCTGGTGGACGACGTCGTCGGCGAACCGGGCGTGTTCGAGGACGTCATCGCGAGCCTTCAGGAGGATCCTGACGGTCCGCAGATCGACGTGCGGGGCGAATTGATCAAACATCTGGGCACACGCTGCGCTGTGGCGAGCGATCACGAGTCACCCATCGATCCGGATTGCGAGCGGATGCTGATCGCGATCGAGATCAGCAATCCCCAGGCGGTGGAAGCGGTGATTTCAAAGGGGATGACGACCGAGGCGGATGTCCGCAAGGTCGAGGTCGACGGGCACGTGATCTGGGAGACGGTCAAGCCCGCTCCTTCCGCGGAGAAAAATGCGGGATCGCAGGACGGAGACGATGCCGCCAACCGCCGGCGGAGCAGGCAGCGCGAGCGGCAGCAGGATGAATCGGTCTGGCCCAACCTGTCCGTGTCCGTGGCACACGGCCACATCTTTCTGGCGTCGCACCGGGATTTCCTCGAACGCGTGCTGAAGAGTCCACAGACTTCTTCGTTCGGCGAGGATGCCGAATATCGGGAAGTGGCCGCCGAACTGAAGCGGCAACTCGGCGGCGCCTGGTCGCTGAGCTCCTTCACCCGCACGGAAAAGTCGATCAGGCCGGCCTACGAGTTGCTCCGTGCCGGCCGACTGCCCGAGAGCAAGAGCCTTGCCGGCACGTTGCTGAGGCGATTCTTGGAGGGCGAGGATCGCCAGGAGGGCCAGCGTCGCGGCACGTCCCGGGAACCGGCCGAGCGGAAACAGCGGGTCGACGGCAGTTCGTTGCCGGAATTCGAGCAGATCAGTCGCTACTTCGGCGTGAGCGGGATGAGCATGCAGTCGACGCCGGAAGGCTTTTATCTCGTGGGCGTAGGCCTTTGGGATGGCGGCAAAAAGCCGGCCTCTGCCCAGGCAATCACCCCGAAATAGGCCGGCTGCGTGACCGGCCGGACAAGCTGCCTCGTCAGCGAGCCGGTATGTCAGCGACCGGGTATGTCAGCGAGCGACGTCATTCTGCCCCGAGCACGACTGAAATCTGGCAGTGTGGCCTCCCGGAAGCCGTCGGTGGCTGGGCTTCGCATGCCGCCGGACATGCCCTATTCTTTCGCGGCTTCGTGCGGCTGAAGGTATTCTCGTCTTCGTTCCCGCCCTTCGTGACCCGGTGATGATCCTCCATGAGCACCCTCGTCTTCGGACATCGGAATCCAGACACCGATGCCATCTGTTCGGCCATTGCCTACGCCGATCTCCTGCAGCAGACCACCCGGCCCGACGCCATCGCCGCCTGCTGCGGCCCTCCGAACA
Source organism: Pirellulales bacterium (assembly GCA_044337765.1). Taxonomy (GTDB): domain Bacteria; phylum Planctomycetota; class Planctomycetia; order Pirellulales; family UBA1268; genus CAMCQY01. Next base: position 1,768 of record JBIIMX010000036.1, read on the forward strand.
AGAGGACTGAATACGTGCTTACGCGGGCCGGACTGCCGCCGCCGCGGATCGTGATGGACGTGCGGCCCTCGGCCGAGGATCTCTGCCGACGCGAGATCGTGACCGCCTCGTTCGGCGATTCATTCCACGATGCCTACCAGCGGATGCAGGCGGCCGATCTGCGGGCCATCCCCGTCGTGGATGGTCGCCGCAAGGTGGTCGGCGTGCTCTCCGTGCTTCATCTGATGGATCTTTTCTTCCGCGACGAGGGCGACCCGCTCAAGCTGCGGACGGTGACGACCTGCCTGCAGAAAATTCGCGACGTGCTCGGTGGCAGCTTCCAGCACGAGCTCGAACCGCAGCAGCGAGACCAGCTGCTCGTGATGGTGGGCGCGATGAGTGCCGAGGGCTTCACCGACAGGATGCACAAATTTCCGGCGGAGCGGCTGATCGTGGTCTGCGGTGATCGTCCCACGATCCAGCTCCCGGCCATCGAGCACGGCGTGCGGGCCCTGGTGATCACCGGTGGTTTTTCCCTGTCGGCGGGGCTCGTCGAACTTGCCAAAATTCGCAATGTGTCGGTGATCCTCAGCCCTTTTGACACGCTCAATACAGCGCTGCGGATCAAGTCGTCGCAGTTCATCGATCCGGTGGTCGACACCGACGTCATCACCGTCCCGGGGAAGGCGAGCGTTGCCGAGGCGCGGACGATCGTGGAGCGTTCGCCACAGCCGGTATTTCCCGTGGTGTCCGACGACGGCGTGCTCGTGGGCTTGTCGTTCAAATCCGATCTCATCAATCCGCCGAAGCCCCAACTCGTGCTCGTGGACCACAATGAACTTGGGCAGGCCGTGAGCGGGGCCGACGAGGCCGAGATTGTCGAGGTGCTCGATCACCACCGGCTGGGCGGGGGCCTCAGATCGACGCAGCCGATCCGGTTCATCAACGAGCCGGTTGGTTCGACCTGCACCCTGGTGGCCAGGCAGTTTCGGGCGGCGGGAATCGTGCCACGGCCGGGGATCGCGCTCTGCATGGCGTCGGGGATCATTTCCGACACGCTGTTCCTGCGTTCGCCCACGACGACCGATACCGATCGCGAGATCCTTGCCTGGCTGCGGACCATGTGCGCCGTCGATCTCGACGCCTACGCCCGCGAGTTCTTCGAGATCGGCTCGGCACTCCGTTCGAGCAAACCGTCCGACGTGATCGGCGAGGATTGCAAGGAGTTTACCGAGCAAGGCGTGCGATTCTCGATCTCCCAGATCGAGGAGACCGGCTTCGACCTCTTTTGGGAACGGAAGGACGAACTGCGAGTGGCACTCGAGGAGTTTGCCATCCGCCAGCGGCTCGACTTTTCGGCACTGCTTGTGACCGATGTGGTGAGCAATGGTTCGCTGCTGCTGCTCTCCCGCGAATCGGAGGCCTGGGAGGAGATCAACTACCCGCGTCTCGACCGCAGCCTCTACTCGCTCAAGAACGTGGTCAGCCGCAAGAAACAACTGCTGCCCCTTTTGTCGCAGTTGATCACGACGGCGCACGCGTAGAACGCTTTCGACTTACGTGTAGCACCGGCTCCGGGGCGGCAACGGTCTGCGTCCGTCGCTCCGACGGCGGAGGCGCTCGTCGCGTGGGCAGGATAGCCCAAAGCTCCTCGAGCTTTCGCCGACCCCGTCACCTACCTCTCGTGGTTTACCAAGGCGTCGCTCCTGCTGATGGCGTCGTGGGCTAGTGCGTCGCCGGCTCGTTCGTCGCGGCGACCGGTGCCGGTGTTTCGCGGGCATACTGCTGCCACGCGTCGTCGACCGCGGCGGCACGCTCGTCACCGACGTGCAACAGAATGCGGTGCCGCAGCCGCAGCACCTCGCCTGGAGCGATCGTGGTGGCAGCGTCGGGGAGGGCGGCGTCGTAGCCGCGGCTGGCAAATGGGTTGGCCGCGAACAGTCCATAGGTGCGGACGTGCCAACGGGTGGGATGACGGTGGCTCGTGGGATGATTCAGGATTGCGATGCCCAGGTGCTCGCCGGCGACGGGGCCGTGGTAGTCGCACCATCGCGCCGGCTTGCTCCAGGCGTCTGCGTCGAGCAACCCGTCACTGTTGACGATCACGCCGCCCTGTTTGCTGTCGACCGCCATGCTCGTCGGCACTCGCACGAAGAGTCCCGCATCCTTGTTGTCGCCGACCCGCACGGGGCCGGAGTCGTGCGGCGTAAGAAAATCCTGGTCGATGTCGATCATCCGCCGTGTCTTCTCCGCGCGGAACGTGAGCCGGCGGTGCTCCACGAGGACAGGCTTGCCGGCCGCGTCGAGATGGTCGCAGACCTCCTCGATCACGGCCTTGTCGGCGTCGAGGGCAAGCAGGGAGAACTCGCGGTGGGCAATCCGCCCCAGAAGCGACAGCTGTTGCCGGCGACGCTCGGCGACGGCCGGGTCGATGGGGGGGACCGCCTGGCCGGGAGGGGCCTGGTCGGTAGCGGACTGGTCGAAGGTCGACCGGTCGTGCCAGCTATCCGCCCCTGCCAGATTTTCGTGGCCGAAGGTGATGCCGCGGTGGTGCGGGTGATCGCGCTGCGCGAGCGGTTCCTCGGGCAGATTGCGCATCGGGTAGGCCCGCGTCATCGGCTTCAAGGTCGGCCCGATGACGGGCCAGAGATAAGGCTTGTTGGACTCGTCGATGACATAGGAGGCGAACGGCCCGCCGTCTGCCTCGACGGTCACGCCATGCCGGTCCTGCCGCAGCGCTAGGGCGAGCGATAGGGCGTGTGGATCGGCGGCTGAAGCGGGCCGGACCGCAGTGGTCAGCACAGCGCACGGCAGTGTGCACAACAGAGTGCACGAAAGAGCGCACAGCAGTGCATGCAGATTGGCGACCGGAGCAGGCCACCGGCGGCAGTGCATGGCGAAAGGCATTCGAGAGATCTCCGGTGAGGCGTGGCATCAGCGGCGGCTCGGGCACATCCGGCCGACGCGTTCTGCCTTGCCACGACCATCATCATGACCGAAAAAAGCCATTCGCAAAGCCCGCGTCGATCGCGGCGGTTCGCAGCGGGCGGTATGCTGTTGCCCCCGAGGCAGGCTGGCATCGGTTCGATGCCATGCCGCGAGCCCCGGGCCTCAGGAGGACAGGGGCATGATGCGGGCAGCGATCATCGGCATCGGAGCGATCGCGCGGATGCACGCGCGGGCCCTGGGCGATATCGACGGCGTGAAACTCGTGGCGGCGACCTGCCGCACCGAGGAGAAAGGGCGGGCGTTTGCCCGGGACTTTGGCTGCAACTGGTATGGCGACGCCGACGCCATGCTCGAGGCAGAGCAGCCCGATTTCGTCACGGTGGCAACGCCGTCGGGCGCCCATCTCGATGCAGTGCAGGCCGCCGCCCGGCATGGCGTGCACGTGATCTGCGAGAAGCCGCTCGAAATCACCCTCGATCGTATCGATCAGATGCTGGCCGCGACGAGGCAGGCTGGGATCACACTCGGGGCGATCTTTCCCCAGCGGTTCAATCCCGTGGTGCAGACCGTCCATGAGGCAGCGGCCTCCGGCCGGTTCGGCCCGTTGGCAATTGCCGCCAGTTACGTGCCGTGGTGGCGGGACGACGCCTACTACGGACCGGGCCGTTGGCAGGGCACCAAGGCGCTCGATGGCGGCGGTGCGGTCATGAACCAGTCGATCCACGGCGTCGACGCGGTCCAGTGGATCGCCGGTGCCTCGATGCCCGACCTCGCACCGGGTGAAAACCCCGTCGAGAGCGTCGTGGCGTTTTCCGCCGTGCGGTCGCACGACGTGAAGCGGCTGGAGGTCGAGGACACCTGCGTGGCGATCCTGCGGTTCAAGAATGGGGGACTCGGCCAACTGCTTGCCGCCACGAGCCTCTACCCCGGCCAATTGCGACGTTTTCTCTTCGGAGGCCGCGACGGCACGGCGGAGATTCTCGAAGAGCAGCTGACGACCTGGCGGTTTCGCGAGGAGGTTGCCGCCGATGCGGCCACACGAGAGCGATTTGGCGGGGCGAGCAGCACGTCGGGTGGCGCCGCCGACCCGATGGCAATCAACTACTCCTGCCACACCCGCAACATCGAGGAGTTTCTCGCGGCGTTGAAGGCCGGGCGGTCTCCCGCGCTCGACGGTCTCGAGGGTCGCAAGGCCGTCGCCATCGTGGAAGCCTGCTACGAGTCGGCCCGCACCGGCCAGGCCGTCGCGGTCGGTGAACCATCCCGATGACGCGGCCGCTGGCGTCGGGCCCGGTGACACTCGATGACTGCACGTTGCACGGCAACCGGCCTGCCGATGCGACCGGTCCCAGCCCGGAACTCTTCGTGGTGGAGGGCGAGTCGGCGGCGTTGGCCGTGACCCGCGTCCGCGACGCCGCGACCCAGGCGGTGCTTCCCATGCAAGGCAAGCCGCTCAACGCGATCAGGGCGACGGAGAAGAAGCTGGCATCGCAGCCGCTCTTCACGGCGCTCACCGACGGTCTTGGCACCGGCCGGGGCGCCGCGTTCGATCTGGACAGGCTCCGGTACGGGCGGGTGCTTCTGCTGATGGATCCGGATGCAGACGGCATTCACTGCGGCGTCCTGATGCTGATGTTTTTTCATCGCTGGATGCGGCCGTTGCTCGACGCCGGCCATGTCGAGATCGTCCGGCCACCGTGGGGCGAGGTTGTGCCCGTGGACGGCACGCCGCCGCGGCACGCCTGTTCCGAGGCGGAACTGCTGGCCCTTTCCGACGCCATGCGCACCCGGGGGCCGGCGACGGTCCGGCGGTTTCGGGGGCTGGCCGCCATCGAGCCGCAGATGCTGCTGGCGACGTGTGTCGCGCCGGCCACGCGGCGCACCGACCGGATCACCACCGCGGAGGCCGCGGCGATGATCGAAGTGTTTGGTTCGCTCGACCCGTCGTGAGCCGTCGGGAATGGTCGGTCCCTACGGGCTGCTGGTCAGGGGGCGGCCGACGAGGCCTGCGTCGGTGGCCTGCACGAGCAGGTAGGTGTTGCGGCCGTCGGCAACCGTGACCGTCTGGGGGACCGTCTGGCCCAACGGCTGCCGCTGGTGATCAAGCGTCCGCAGCAGGAGCGTGTGCGTGCCGACAGGGAGCTCCAGTCGCATGGTCTGGATGCGGTCGGGCAGGAGGCTCCAGCATCGCGTGTCGGCGTTCTCGGATGCCTCCCAGGCGATGCCTGCCACGTCGAGAGCCAGCGAGGGCAGCCCTTGCTGCATGCCCAGCCCCTGCTTCACACCGTAGACCATGCCTTTTTTGACGGAGCGGCGGGCCACCGCCCGCGCCAGGCAATACGGCAGCAACGCCTCCTGTTGGCGAATCGCCATCCGGGAGATGTCGGTGATTGTTTCCGTCTGTCCTGCGGTCCAGTCGCCAACCGCCACCTGCACGCTTCCGGCGACGCCCGGTGCGGCGACGATCCGCGGCACCTTGATCGGTGCGACCGTGGGGGGGAGCGACGTTCCCAGTTGCGTGCTGAGCACCTGATCGGCGATCAGAAGCGACGTGCTCGTCGGCATCTCCTCCACCTCCATCTTGAATGGCCCGTGGCCGACGAGTGCGAACAGATGCACGACGCCATGCCCACGGCGGGAGTGGCTGCCGCCCGCGGCCCGCGCGTGATGGACTCTGCCAGGAACGAAGTCGGGTTGCCAGTCGACGACCAGCTGAAAATTGCGGACGGCATCGTCGTAATCCCGGTGCGTCTCCTCGCGCACGATGCCACGGAGATATGGAGCGAGGGCGACCTGCTGGTAGGCGGCCTTGGGATTTGTCCCGTCGGGTCTGGCGGCCACCGCGACGATGCGTTGCTGTTTGTCGATGACCTGCAGACTGTAGGCCTCGGCGTCGTCGCCGTCCTGCACGAGATTCGAGAGGGCCAGCATCGCCCTCACGAGCACCTTTTCGTAGTCTTCGCCGTGGTAGGCCTGGGCACCGTCGTCGCTGAGCATGCTCCAGGTCGTGTCGGTCGGGCTCTCCTCCTCGAGGCGGTCGAAGCTGTCGCGAACTCGACGCAGCATCCGCTCGGCATCGGCTGGCCGGCCGTCAGCGAGCGTAACCATGGCCCGGTCGAGCAGGAGCAGGTCCTGCTCCCCCGACATCTGTTCGAGTTCGTGGGCGATCAGCCGGTCGGCCTCGGCGACGTCCCCCCGCTGAAATGCCCCCCGCACCGGCTGCAGGCGGATCATGTGCGTCGCGCAGCCGCACACGGCCAAGGCGGCGGCGACCAGCGGCAGACTGGCCTGCAGCCGGCGGCTCATGGCGACAGCGGTTGCGTGGCCCACCACCGGCCCAGCCGGCTGTGGTGGTAGCCCTTGCTGAGTTCGGCCGACTGCTTGTCGTAGTTGCCCGTGCCCACCTCCACCAGTTCCAGCGTCAGCACGTAGTCGCGCTGGTACTTGCGATTTTCACGGGTTGTGCCCGACGTGATCGTGGCGTAGAGCAGGTAGTCGATCGGCTGGCCCTGCTGTTCCATGTGGCCTGAGAACGCCCGCATGTTCTCGGGCACGAGCAATTGGTCGGGCCGCATTCGGGTGTCGCGCAATCCGGCATCGACGAATCGCCGGTTCACCGACTGGAAGATGCTCGATTCGAGAATGCGGCTGTCGATCGACTGATAAATCTGCTCCTTGAAGTCGCCGATGTCCTCGGCACTCTTGTTTTCCACGCCGACGAAGCAGATCCGCCGGGCTGGGGGCGGGCCGGGCTCCGAACCCTCTTCGTGGGAAACCTGTTGCACAGCTGCATCGACATGCCGGGCGAGGAGCTTTGCGACCGCATCGTTCACCAGCGGGGTGAAGGTCTCCTGGCCCGCCTGGTGGCTGCCGATCATCGCGTCTTCACCCGGCTTCATCACGCGGGCAAACTGCACGCTACGGCATCCGGCTGCCGCCAGCACGGGCAGCGCCAGTGAGGCGAGGCCGCAGCGGAGGAACCCACGTCGTCCCAGCCGGGCTCGTGCGTGCGGTCGATCGACGGGGCTCATGCTTCCTGCTCCCTTTACGCGCGATGGAGCGGGAAGGATACCGGCGGCCCCTGCGGCGGGCGAGAGCACTTGGCAGGCCGAGAAGACCGGGCAAAAAGACCGGAAAAGCGAGCATTTCAGGCCCTGCCATGCTCCTGGTCATGGGGCCTCGAAGACCGCTTCAGGCGAGGAGGATTGCGGACGGCGTTCAGCCGCGGTGCAGGACAAAGCCCTCGATCGCCTCGTATTCCGGCAGTCCGAGCCGGTCGTAGAGGCGGGCCGTCTCGCGGTTGCGATCCTCCGCCCGCTGCCAGAACTCCCGCGGATCGGTGGGGCCGGGAAAGAGCGCGCGGTCCTTTTGGCTCTCGTGCTTGAAGATCGCCATTCGCTTGCGGTTCACCTCGTCGGGAGAGAGAGGCACGGCCATGTCGATTTCGTGCGGTTCCCACTCCTGCCAGGCACCGCGATAGAGCCAGAGTTCGCAGTCCTTGGCCCACTCGCGGTCGGCAAGGCTCTCCATCGACCTGAAGATCGCGTTCAGACAGACGCGGTGGGTGCCGTGTGGATCGGAGAGATCGCCGGCTGCATAGATCTGGTGCGGCTTCACCTGGTCGAGGAGCCGGGACGTGATGGCGATGTCCTCGGGGCCGATCGGCTTCTTGCGAACCCGTCCGGTCTCGTAGAAGGGCAGGTCGAGAAAGTGGATGTGCTCAGGCTTCACGCCCGAGTAGCGGGCTCCGGCCCGGGCTTCCGTCCGGCGGATGAGTCCCTTCACGGCCTGCAACTCCGGCAGGTCGACCTCGCCGGCGGTCTTGTTGCGGAGGAAGGTGCGGATCGTGTCGGCGATCTCGCTCGGCTTCGTGCCGACGCCGAACGCCCGGCAGAATTCCTCGACGAAATCGACGTGCCTGTCAGCCGATTCGTCCCAGACGGCGATGTTGCCGCTCGTCTGGTAGGCGACGTGCACCTCGTGCCCTTGTTCGCAGAGACGGATGAATGTGCCGCCCATACTGATCACGTCGTCGTCGGGGTGCGGGCTGAAGATCACCACCCGCTTCGGGAAATCGTCCGGCTGGCCGCCGCGGCCCGTGGCCGTCGTCGGTGCGGCACTGCGGACCTTCCGCGGCCGGCCCGGCTTGCCGCCCGGCCATCCGGTGATCGTGTCCTGCAGCGAACGGAAGACCTCGATGTTGATGTCGTAGGCGCGACCGCGGTTGCTGACGAGATCCTGCAGGCCGTGCTCGCTGTAGTCCTCGTCGGTCAGCTTGAGGATCGGCTTCTCGAGCTGGAACGCGAGCCAGATGACGGCCTTCCGAGTGAGGGTGTCGGTCCACTCGAGGCCCATCGAGTCGAGCGGGCCCACGAGCCAGGGTGCATCGAACCGGGTGAGCCGTGCCGCCGCGGCCCGGTCGAGCACGAACCTGGCGTCGGCATGCTGCTGGAGGGCGCTCGCCGACACGTGGCTGCATGGCGGCTGCTCGACGGCCTTGCGAACGATCGGAGCCTTGTGTTCGCCAAACGCCAGAAGCACGACCCGGCGGGCGTCGAGGATCGACCCGACTCCCATCGTGATCGCCTGGCGGGGCACGTTCCATTCACCGAAGAAGTCGCTCGCGGCATCGGATCGCGTCACGCTGTCGAGCGTGATGAGACGCGTGCGGCTCTCGATCGCACTCCCCGGCTCGTTGAAGCCGATGTGGCCGGTTCTGCCGATGCCGAGCAGTTGCAGGTCGATGCCGCCCGCCTCGCGGATCATCTCCTCGTAGCGGGCGCAGGCGGCGGCGACCTTCTCCCGCGGCAGCGTGCCGTCCGGGATGTGGATCGCGTGGGCCGGGATGTCGATGTGGTCGAAGAGGTGTTCCCGCATGAAGCGGTGGTAGCTCTGCAGGGCGTCGGGCTGCATCGGCCAGTATTCATCGAGGTTGAACGTGACGACCGTCTTGAACGACACGTTTTCCTCCCGGTGCAGGCGGATCAGCTCGTCGTAGACGGCGACCGGAGTGCTGCCGGTCGCAAGGCCGAGCACCGTCTGTTGGCCGGCCGCAGCCCGGGACTGCACCAGATCGGCGATCTCGCGGGCCACCGCTCGGCTGGCGTCGCTCGGCTGGTCGTAGACGGTGACGGGGATCCGCTCGACGGTGTGCACATGGGGGAGCGGGCCTCGGTAGATCGGCGACGACGGCAATGCGGTGGAACTGGCGGCCATGAGCATTCCTCGATGCAGGGGAGATAGCGTTGTCTCAAAGAGAGCATCCATTGCGACGGCGTTCAGGTCAACAGAATACCGAACGGCGGCCAGGGGCATGCAGCCCGGGGGGAGGCGTAAAGTGCGGAGTGCTCGTCCTGGTCTTCTCGGCTATCGCCGAAACCTGCCTGAACACGTTGGCGTTTGTGGCTGCCCGTGCGATTGACTTGCGCCACTCGGGCAGCGGGCCCTTCTCGGAAACGGGCGGCGACTGATCATGGGCTGCTCCTGAGAGGAGACTGTCCGGACAGAATGAGGCTCGCCGCGGGCCATGGAGTTCGTCACCGTTCTGTGGGACATGGCGTCCGATCGGGGCCGCGGTACAGTAGTGTTGCGTGGTTTGCATGACAGTTCGGTTCCGGAGACCTGCCGTGGTTCCTGCCCGTGTGATCGAGAACAAGTCGGTCGCCTACGACGAGGTTCGCAAACTGCTGCTGGGAGGCGAGGTGGAGTCCGGCGTCTATCTCCGCTCCATGTGTTCCCATATCAGCGGGATGTCGAAGCGGGTGCTTGCGGATGTCGGCAGCCGCTGATAGCCGACCGGTCGTCCGGTCTTCAACATCATGGACTTGCCCCGTATGCTCCGCACGTTGGGTGCCCGCCTCTGGCGGATCGTGACGACTCCCTACGAGCCGGCCCCGGCCTGCGACAGCTTCATGGCGCGGGCGCAGACGCAGAGCCAGCCGCGTGCCGTCGTGACCGTTGCCGTATTGACCGTTCGGGAGAGCCGGACCGTGTTCGGCGTCGATGTCGCAAGACGGGGCATCCAGCCGATCTTCCTGCGGATCGAGAACCGTTCGCAGGAGAGTCTGCGGCTGCAGATGGTGAGCATCGACCCCAACTACTTCACGCCGCTGGAGGCTGCCGGGGTCAATCATTTTTCCATCATCCGTCGGCTGTCGGCCTTCGGCGCGATCGGCTGGGTATTTCTGCCGCTCCTGGCGCTCGTGCCGCTCAAGCTGATCACAGCCTGGCTGAACAACGGCCGCATGGATGACTTCTTCCGCGAACGCGGCTTTCGGCTGGGGGCGATTCCACCCAGAGAGACGGCTGAGGGTTTCGTCTTCACGACGCTCGATCTCGGCACGAAGGCCGTGCACGTGCGGCTCACAACCCTCGGCACGATCCTGCAGACCATTGCGCTTTCCGAGCCCGCCGCTGCCGGGGGCTCGGAGGCCGGCAGTTCCGCGACCGATTTCTTCTTCACCGTGCCGGTGCCAGGCATCGCCGCCGATTACCTCGACAGGGACTTTGCCACGATCTGCCCGGCAGCGTCGGTGGAGCCGTGCACCGCCGACGCGCTCGTCTCGCGGCTTGAGTCGCTGCCTTCGGCCACGATGAACGCCTCGCAATCCCAACGTGGCGATCCCGTGAACCTTGTGCTCATCGGAGCGTTCGAGACGCTCCTCAGCGGGTTTGCGGCACGGTGGGACGAGAGCGAGACGGTCACGCTGAACACCTGCTGGAAGACGGTGCGGGCGTTTTTGTGGGGATCGAACTACCGCTATTCGCCCGTCAGCCCGCTGCACCTCTTCGGCCGCGATCAGGACATCGCCCTGCAGCGGACGCGGCATTCGATCAACGAGCGGCTGCACCTGCGGCTCTGGCTCGCGCCGCTCGCCTACGAGGGAAAGCCGGTGTGGGTGGGGCAGGTGAGCCGCGACATCGGCGTGCGATTCACCACGAAAGCCTGGAATCTGACCACGCACCGCATCGATCCGAACGTCGACGAGTCGCGGGACTACGTGATCGAGGACCTGATGCTGACGGGTCGGGTGGAGGCGGCCGGCTACGTGGGCGGCGTGGCGGCCTGTCCCCGCGATGCGCCCCACCGCAACCTCACCGGGGATCCCTATTACACCGACGGCAAGCGGGCCGTCATCCTTCTGACGGCGAAGCGCACGCCACCGCAGGTGCCGCGTGTCGGTGACGGGTGACCACGCGTGGCGGCCGCCCGCCACCGTCTGAACCGCGGCCTCATTTGCGGTGCTGGAGTCCATCTCTTAACCTTTCAAGGTCGAGGCCGCGGCGGCTCCTCGCGGTCGCCCCCTCCGCGGACGCTCTTCCGGTAGTGCCGGCATGGTGCTGCGGCACGGCGCGAGATCACCCCAGTCATTTCCGAGACCTGATGCAACCCACGCTTCTCTCGAACCGCGTCTACGAACAGCTCTACGAGGCCATGCTCACCAGCCGGCTCGCGCCCGGCGACCGGCTCAACCGGCGGCAGGTGGCGGCCGATCTCGGCGTGAGCGTGATGCCCGTGCTCGAGGCGATGACGCAGTTGGAGTGGGAGGGCTTCCTGGAGACGAGCCCCCGTCGCGGCACGGTCGTCAGGCCGATCACGGCATCTCAGGCACTCGGGCGGTTTCATGTTCGTCAGGCGCTCGAGGTGCAGGCGGCCCGCCTCTACGCCGGCGAGCCGATCCAACGCATTCGGGAAAAGCTCCTCAAGGTGGCCCGCAAGCTCGACGCGACGGAGGTGCGGTCGCTGGCCAACTGGCGGGCCGAGGTGGAATTGCACAATCTGCTCGTCGAGCAGGCCCGCTGTCCGGTGCTCTACGATTCGTTCGTGCAGGTCATGCGTCACAGCCTCTACCACGCTGCCAACAAACTGCTGCCGCAGGTTCCTGGCCGGCCAGCAAACGTGCATACCCGGCTCATCGAAGCGCTCTCGAAGGCGTCGCCGGCGGAGGCCGACGTGTTGATTCGTGAGCATCTCTCACCGTGGATCGAGAAGCTCACGGAAGCTGCCCGCAAAGATCCGGCCGAGCCCGGACCGGTGAGCTATGCCCGTGCCAAGTCAAAGAGCCTGAAGCCGGCGCGGAGGCCCAAGTCTTCCAGCAAGCCGGCCCGCTCCGCTGGCCGCTGAATCCTGCGGGGGACTCCTGTCGCAACGCTGGCAGAGCGATCTTGGGTGCCGTGGAGGGCGGCGAGTCGCGCAGGATAACGGCGTCGCCGCACCTCGCCCGTCGGCACGATCCAGCCGCTACGCCAGGCGACCGTGGCGCGGCAGGGAGGCTTGCTGTCTGCCAGTCTGCCTCCGGGGCGGGCAAGACATGCGTCGCCGCATGCCATGCCTTCGTGCCTCCGGACCACGGCGGCTGGCCGGGGAAATTCGCGCCGCCCGTGGTGGCATCACCCGGCAGCGGCTGCCAGATCGATCGTGCGGCCGGTGCGGAAGGCCTGGTCGGCCGCCAGCACGATTCGCAGGCTGTTGACCGCGTCACTCATGTGGTCGGACAGGTCGCGGTCGTTTTGGATCGCGTCCAAAAACAGCTTCTGCTCGAGCAGGCAGAGGCCGTCGTGGTCGGGCTCTCCGGCGCAGTCGATGTATTCGTCGGCCTTCGCGAAGGACCCGTCTGGCTTGAGTTCGCCATGATGCAGCCGCAGCAGAGAGGCCTTCGTGTGCCCCTCGACGTCGTCGCTGGCGGCGTCGCCCTCCTTCACGCCGGCGATGCTCACGCAACCTTTCGGGCCGACGACATCCTTCACGAAATACGCGACGTCGCTCATCATCGGCCCCCAGCCCGCCTCGTACCAGCCGACCGAGCCGTCGGCAAAGGTCACCTGCAGCTGGCCGTAGTTGTACATCCCGGGCGCGAGTTCTTCCGTGAGCCGCGCGCCGATCGCGCTCACGCGGACCGGAACTGATTGGGTCATCAGGCACATGATGTCGACGTAGTGCACGCCGCAGTCGACGATCGGCGATATCGAGCTCATCAGCGACTTGTGGGTCTTCCACATCTCGCCGGACGACTGCTGATTGAGGTTCATCCGCATCACCAGCGGCTTGCCGAGCGTACGGGCCGTCTCGACGAACCGCGCCCAGGTGGGATGCACCCGGAGGATGTAGCCGACGACAAGTTTCTTCCCGGCCGTCTTGGCAGCCTGAACAACGTCCTCCGCCTCGGCCACCGTCGAAGCTATCGGCTTCTCGAGAAACACGTGGCAGCCGGCCGCGAAGGCCTGCTTTGCATATGCGGCGTGGGTGTCGGGATACGTGTTGATCGAGACGGCGTCTGGCCGGGTGGCGGCGAGCGCCTCCGCGAAGTCTGCGAACTGGGGGTACTCGGCGCCCACGGCCGCGAGCAGTTGCCGCCGCGAAGCATCTCCCCGCGCGACAACGCCGACGATTTCGAAGCCGGGCAGCGCGTGGTAGGCCTTGGCGTGCGACGTGCCCATGTGGCCGCAGCCCACGACGAGAATGCGGATCGGCTCGGCCATGGCGTGTGGATTCCTTTCGCGGGCTGTGGAGCCGTCGGTCGAGGGAACGGTGCGGTGTCGGTCGTCTTCGACGCGGCCGGAGTATCGCCTTTTTACAGGCCGATGCCAACCGCCCCTCCGCCGT
>JBIIMX010000342.1:0-4116 GCA_044337765.1 Pirellulales bacterium
CGACCAGTCGATCCGCCGCGACAGCACGCCCGAGCAACTGGCGTCGCTCGAGCCGGCTTTTCTGCCGAAGATCGGTACGATCACCGCGGCCACGAGCGCCCCGCTCAGCGACGGCGCCGCCGCACTGATCGTGATGTCGCTCGCCGAGGCGCGGCGTCAGGAACTCCAGCCACTGGCGCGCGTGGTCGGCACCGCCGTGGTCGGCGTACCGCCGGCCATGATGGGCACCGGTCCGGTGGCAGCCACACGAAAACTGCTCGACCGCACCGGCATCACGATCGGCGACATCGACCTGGTCGAACTCAACGAGGCGTTCGCGGCACAGGCGATCCACTGCATCGACACGCTCGGTCTCGACCCGTGCCGCGTCAACGTCCGCGGGGGGGCACTGGCGATCGGTCATCCGCTCGGCGCCAGCGGTGCCCGGATCGCCACCACCCTCCTCCATGCGATGCGCGACACCGGAGCGAAGATCGGACTGGCCACGATGTGCATCGGCCTCGGGCAGGGGATCGCCGTCCTCTTCGAAAGGATCGACTGACGTCCGCCATGTCCACCGCAGCCATGTCCAGTTCAGACGTCGGTCCGCGGCCGAATCCGATCGGCGAAAAGCCCGGTGCGGCCAGAGTCTCCGCCGATCCCTCCGCCGACGCGTCGATGGTGGCGTGGATGCTCGCGAGGCTGGAGTCGTCGTACGACCGTCCGGCGGTCTGCGATGCCCTTGACGAAGGGCGAACGTGGACCTGGGGCGAGCTTGTCGCGGCCGCAGTGACACTCGCCGACCGACTGAACACCGTCGGACTTCGGCGCGGCCAGCGGATCGCGCATCTGGGCTCGCACTCCCCCGACTGGATCGTCGTCGACCTCGCCTGTCAGCTGGCTGGCATCGTGCACGTGCCACTGCATGCCGATGCGACATCCGCGGAGCACGCGGCCCAGATGGCTTGGCTCGCGCCGCAGGGGATTCTATGGAGCGGTTCCTGGCGGGGCGGAGGCCCCGAGACTGGAGTCCCGATCACCATCGACCTGCGGGTGCAACGCCGATCGAATCGAGATCGATCCTGGGACGGCATCGCTGCCAGCGGCCTGCTGAAGTCGGCTCTCTGGCAGCCGCGGCACGCCGACCGCGGAGCGCTCCAAGACACAGTCTCGCGGTATGCCGAGTCGTGCGACCCGGATGCCTGCAGCACGATCCTGCTCTCTTCCGGCACGACCGGCCGACCGAAAGGCGTCATGCACTCCCAGCGAACGGTGGTGACCAACGCGGTCGCGGCGACGAAGGTCTTCCTGGACGAGCCCAACGACGTGCGGCTCTCGTGGCTTCCGCTGAGCCATTCCCTCGCCCGCACCGGCGATCTGATCACGGCCCTCGTCCGCGGTGGCTGCCTCAATGTCGTCACCGACCGCCGGCGTGTGCTCGATGCCTGTCGGGTGCTGCCGCCGACCGTCGTGCTGGGCGTGCCCGCGTTTTTCGAACGCCTGGAGCGGGCTGCCGAATCGGGACGGATCTCCGACCTTGCAGCGGCGCTCGGGGGCCGCGTGCGGGTCTGCGTGTCGGGCGGCGCGGCCCTGTGCATTCGGACAACGGAGGCATTTGCCGCCCGCGGTCTGCCCCTCGTGCAAGGCTACGGTCTGGCCGAAGCCGGCCCGGTCGTCACGCTCTCCAATCCGCGGATCGCCCGGCCAGGCACGGTCGGGCCGCCGGTCGAGGGCGTGGAACTGACTCTCGACACCCGCCCCGCCACACGCGGGCAACTGCTCGTGCGGACGCCCAGCCGTGCCCTCGGCGTGATTGAGAACGACACGGCCGGGCAATTCAGTCTCGGGGCTCCGCCACTACCGAACGATCACGATGCACCAAACAAATCGATCCACGCGGGCAGAATCGACACGGGGTCGATCGACAGCGGATGGATTGAAACTGGTGATCTGGCGGTGATCGAGGCCGACGGCCAGGTCCGTATCACCGGTCGCATCGTCGACACGCTTGTGTTGTCGGGGGGCACGAAGCTCGCTCCCGCCGAGGTGGAAGCAGCACTCGCCGAGGATCCCGCCGTGGCGCAGGTCTGCGTGGCGGGCAACGGTCTGGCGGCGCCGGTGGCGTTGGTCGTGCCCGAACCGGCAGTGCTCCGAGCGGCGATCCGACGGATGGGCCTGCGGGTCTGGAGTCGTCGGGCGGCCCTGCGGCACCCGCGCGTGCTTGCGTGGCTCGCCCGTCGGCTCGCGCGGCGACAGCAGCATCTGCCCAGAGCCTTTCGGGCGCGACGGGCCGTGCTGATCGGTCGGCCCTTCGATGCCGCGCACGGCGAGGCGACCGAGTCCTTGAAACTTCGCCGGGATGCCATCGCCGCGCATCACGCCACGGAGCTTTCTCTGGCGGCCAGACCTGTACCGCGGCCATGGATCGCCGTGGTGTCGCCTGGCCCACCGTGCGGGCAGCAGCATGCTGTCCTCGAGCCGGCGACGGGAACACGGCACGCGGCCGCACGCAACAGCTGGGCAGCGGCAACCCTTTGGGGAGGGTCGCAGGCAAAGGCCAATGCCCCTTCCGGCTTCTCGCTGTCGGCTGCGCTGGCAGCAGAGCCCTTGCGGGACGCGGTCGCCGACGTGGTCGAACGGGCCAGCCGCGTCATCGCCAAACTACGAGACCAGTCACGGCTCTACGACGCCGCCCGGCCTGAAACAGCCTCCATCTGGTCGTCGGCGCCTCTCGACGATGCTCCTGCCGCGCCGGTCGGCACGTTCTCGCAGGCGGCGGAGGCGGCCCTTGGAGAGACCGGATTCTGGGGCCTGCTCGTGCCGGAACAATTTGGCGGCACGGGCTGCACGATGCAGGAGCTGGCCCGCGTCATCACGCAGTTCGCCGCGGACGTTCCCACCGCTGCGGGCATGCTCTCCGTTCATTCCTCGATCGGCGCTGTGTCGGCACTGACCGCGTTTGGTTCGGAAAGCCAGCAGGCCCGCCATCTGCCCGGACTCGCGCAGGGCACGCCGCTCTCGATCTTCGCCGCCACCGAACCCGATGCCGGCTGCGATCTGCACGCCATCCGCTCGCGGCTCGAACGCCACGAAGGCCGGCTCTTGCTCTCCGGCACGAAGATGTTCATCACAGGCGCGACCTATGGCCGGCTCGTGAAGCTGATCGCCGTGCTCGACGGACGTCCGGCAGTGCTGCTCGTGCGGCTGCCCGATACCGACACGCCGACGTTTCGCCTACGGCACTATCGTCTCCATCCTCTGAAACACGCCCACAACGCTGCGCTCGAATTCACACGTCATGAAGTGCACGCAGAGGACATCCTGCAGCCGCCGGAAGGATCGTCCGATGCCATGCGGATCGTCTGGCATGGCCTCAACCGCGGCCGGATCACGCTCGCCGCGCAGGCGGCCGGCACGCTGCGGCTGCTGGTGCGGCAGGCCCGCGACCATGCCCTGCGCCGCCGCACGTGGGGCGAGCCGATCGCCTCGCGTGAACTCGTGCAGGGGCGACTGGCGCGGATCGCCGCAGGCATCGTCGCCTGCGACAGCCTCGCCGCATGGGCCGCCGCAGCGGTCGACGCGGGGCAGTCAGGCGAGTTGGAGGCGATCACGGCGAAGGTCGTGGCCGGCGAGTGCGTGCGTGACGGAGCAATCAACAGCCTCGGTGTACACGGCGGCCGTGCGTTTCTCGTCGGCCATCCGCTCGGCGACTCCTTTCACGACCACTTCGCCGTGACCGTCTACGAAGGAGAGAGCGAACTGCTCGGGCTCGCCCTCTTCAAGGGGCTGGCCAAGCATCACCCGCTCGCTGGCCTCGCCCGCGAAACCACCAGCGGCAGGCGGGCAGCGGCGTGGCTCGCGTGGCGGATCGCACGTCTCAGCCGGCAGCCGCACCGCGACGATTCCGGCATCCTCGACCGCCGGTTGCGGCATCACGCGGCGACGGCACGGCGGCTGCTCGACGTGGCGGCGGTCCGCATCGACAGGGGCCTCCGCCGGCATGGCAAGGCCCTCGCGGATCGGCAGCTGCTCGTCGGCGGCTGGTCGGCCGAGGTCCGTGATCTGGTGAGCGTGCTGGCGGTGGCCCACCATGCCGATGCGACCGGCGACGACAGCGACCTGCTGGCGGCCGACTGC
>JBIIMX010000344.1:0-4093 GCA_044337765.1 Pirellulales bacterium
GGTCGAGCAGGATATCGACCGCCCGGCGCACGTCGTCGGGCGAATGGTCGCGATCGAGGGAGAGGAGCGTCTTCGCTTCGAGGGACTGTGCGCCGAGGCTCACGCGGGTCGTGCCGCAGGCCGCGGCGGCGTCGGCGAGCGACGCCGTCACGTCCCGGGGATTGGCCTCGATCGTGACCTCGGCCCCAGCCACGGGGCTCAGCCGACTGTGCAGGATGTCGAAGAGCCGCGTGAGCCCGTCCGGCCCGAGGTGCGACGGAGTGCCGCCGCCGAGATAGAGCGTGGACAGATCGAGACCGGGCGACTCCAGACACGCATCGCCCCGGCCCAGCGCCGTTGCTGTGTCCAGCCGCGTGAGTTCCCGCTCGATCGCCCTGAGATAGTCGGCCACGAGATCGTCCCGGTCCGCGACCAACGCGAAGTCGCAGTAGCCGCAGCGATGGCGACAGAACGGCACGTGCACGTAGGCCGCACGCGGCAGGGCTGGCGACGTTGTGGCGGCTTCGGCGTCTGTGGTCACGGTCTTCAGAGCCACATCTGCAACCGGCCGTCGAGCATGTCGGGCAGCTTCTTGCCGATGATTCGGCGGATGCGGTCGTCGGTGTAGCGGGTGGAGAAATGCGTGGCGATGACCACCTCGTTGTGGAAGCGGTCCCGTCTGGCGAGGAGATCGTCGAGGTGCATGTGGCCGAACTTGTGAATCTTTTCCTTGCGGTGGCTGTGGGCGACGAAGGTCAGTTCCGTGATCAGGATCATCGCCTCGTACATGGCGGGGCAGCGGTCGAGGCCCTCTGGCGAACTGTCGCCGAGGTAGGCCACCAGCGGCGTCCGCACCTCGTGGGTCACGTCGACGCCGGAGAAGCGGAGGTCGCGGATCTTCTCGCCGGGCAGGCCGTGGTATTCGTGTTTCAGCTTCCGACGGCGCTCCCAGACAACGTAGCCCACGCTCGGCAGCGTGTGGGTGGTGCTCGAGACGGTGACGACATGCTCCCGCGAGAGTTCGATCTCGTCGCCGGGCCGCGCGGGCAGCAACGTGCACGGCAGCCGGCCGCGGTCGAGTCG
The DNA here is from genome assembly GCA_044337765.1 of Pirellulales bacterium. Lineage (GTDB taxonomy): Bacteria > Planctomycetota > Planctomycetia > Pirellulales > UBA1268 > CAMCQY01. The sequence continues at coordinate 1,063 of JBIIMX010000344.1, forward strand.
GGAAACGGCCTTGAGCAGCTTCTCGATCGGTTCGATCGCCGTCTCGGGGAGATAGATGGTGGGGGGCTCCATCTTCATCATCCGTCGCCGGGCGACATAGACCGGAAGGGCCGCGATATGGTCGAGGTGGGTGTGGGTGATGAACCACGTGCTCGTCGCCATGAAACCCCACGGCTGGCCGCCCAGGTCGAAGCCCAGTTTCAGCTCGGGGATGCGCCAGTAGCTCTGGACCGCAGCGCGGGAATAGCCCTCCACCGTGAGCCCCTTGTGGACGAAGCTGCGAACCGGTGCGTTGTCGATCATGCGGTCTCTCTGGGCAGGTCGGGCTGGAGCGGCCCTGCCGCCGGGGTGGCGGAGAGGTACGCGGATGCGGACGGAGCTGTCTCGAGCCAGATCTCGTCGAAGATCCGGTCTTGCCGCGCGCGGATTCTGCCGCGTCGCACCAGCTCCAGCACAGCCAGCAAGATACCCACGATTCGCGTTCGCGGCATGTCGGCGTCGAAGAGCTCGGAGAAAGCGACCCGTTCCCTCTCGGCCACGAGCGATTCAACGCGGTCGATGTGCACCTCGAGCGGCGTGTCGTCCTGGACGATCTGACGGGGGCGTCGCTTCTCCCGCTTCCGCATCACCCGCGCCAGCGCACCGACGAGATCCCACACATGAACGTCGCCGATCGTGACCTCGGCAGGCCCGCTGCGAGGCCCGGCCTCGTCGGCGGCGACGCGAGGGAACCGTAGCTCCCACTCCCGGGCCCGGTCTTCGAGCAGTACGGCGGCGTCACGGTACTGCTTGTATTCGAGCAACCGACTGACGAGTTCTTCGCGGACCGGCTCCACCGGATCCTCCGTCTCCTCCGGCCGAGGCACCAGTTCGCGGGCCTTGATCTCCAGGAGCAGGCTCGCCAGATCGACGAACTCGCCCACCTGTTCGATGGCGAGATCCTCGAGCACGTCGAGGTAGGCGACGAACTCCTCGGCGATCTTCGCGATCGGCACCTGCGTGATGTCGACCTCGTGCCGTTTCACGAGGTAGAGCAGCAGGTCCATGGGGCCGGCGAACACATCGAGGGCGATCTTGAATTCCACGCCGTGCCTCTCCGATTGCAGCGGGCCTTCAGGCCCTTGCCAGGGCGGCGGTCAGGTCGAGGATCGCCTTCTTGCCGTCGGCGAAGTACATGAGCGTGTTGTCGGCCGCGAACAACGGGTTGGGGATGCCGGCAAAGCCTGGCGAGAGCGACCGCTTCACCACCACGACCGTCCGCGCCTTGTCGACGTCGAGGATCGGCATGCCGGCGATCGGGCTCTTGGGATCGGTGCGTGCCGCCGGGTTGACCACGTCGTTGGCGCCGATCACGATCGCCACGTCGGTCTCCGGGAAGGTCGGGTTGATGTCGTCCATTTCGCGGAGCTTGTCATAAGGCACATCGGCCTCGGCCAGCAGGACATTCATATGGCCCGGCATCCGCCCGGCCACCGGATGGATCGCATACTCGACCGTCGTTCCCCGCTTCTCCAGTGCGTCGGCCAGTTCGCGGACGGCGTGCTGCGCCTGGGCGACGGCGAGGCCGTAGCCAGGCACGATCACAACGCGGCCCGCCCCCTCCAAAAGCATGGCGATTTCCTCCGCCGAAACGCTCTTCACCTTGCCGGCGTAGACATCGTCGGCATTGGCGACCGCGGTCGTGCCGAGGCCGCCAAAGAGCACGCCCAAGAGCGAACGGTTCATCGCCTGGCACATGATCGCCGTCAGGATCAGACCGGAAGCACCCACGAGCGACCCCGCGATCACGAGCACCGAGTTGTCGATGACGAAGCCTGCGGCCGCTGCGGCGAGGCCTGAGTAGCTGTTGAGGAGACAGATCACCACCGGCATGTCGGCGCCCCCGATGGGCATCGTGAGCGTGCAGCCGAGCACGCTCCCTACGATCACAAGCAGCCAGAAGAGAATGTTCGAGTGCGGGACGGCGCAGACGCCGAAGATCAGCAAGAGCGTGGCCGCGGCGAGGCCCAAGTTGATCAGGTGGCGGTTCGGATCGGCCCAGGCCTTCTTGAATTGCGGAAGTTCTTCGAGCTTTCCGAATGCCACGAGGCTGCCCCAAAACGTGACTGCGCCGATCAGTCCAGTGAACGCCGTGGCGATGGCGAACTGTGTCCAGGGCTCCAGGTCGTGCCGTGCCGCGAGGGCCGTGGCCGTCGGGCTGCCGGCGGCATCGGAAAGCCGGGCGACGGCGGTCTTGTTCCAGAGTTCAGCGGCGGCGACGAGTGTCGAGGCCGCGCCGCCGAAACCGTTCAAAAGTGCCACCATCTGCGGCATGCCGGTCATCGGGTACTTGATCGCCATGATGGCCCCGATGCCGCCGCCGATCAGGGCGGCGATCCCGAGCATCACCAGCGGCCATGAGCCTCTGGCGGCCAAGCTTGCCGCGACGTCCTTCTCGAAGCAGGCGGCGATGATCGCGATCGCCATGCCCGCGGCGCCGAGAGCGTTGCCCTTGATCGCCGTCCGTGGGCTGGTCATCAGCTTGAAGGCCACGATGAAGAACATCGAGGCGGCGAGATACGCGAGATTGATGCAGGCTTGGCTCGACATGACGAGTGCTTTCAGGCAGGGACGGGCAAAGAATCACTTCTTCCTGGGATTGAACATGTCGAGCATGCGGTGCGTGACGACGAAGCCGCCCACCACGTTGATCATGGCGAGGCTCACGGCCAGGCAGCCCAGCAGCGTGCCAAAACCGCTCTGCAGACCGCCGGCGACGATGATGGCCCCCACCACCGTGATGCCGGAAATGGCGTTGGATCCGCTGGTCAGCGGCGTGTGCAGCCGCTGCGGCACCTTCATGATCACCTCGAAGCCGACCCACATCGCCAGCAAAAACACGGTGAGCAGTCTGATGAACCGCGATGCCGGATCTTCACAGGCGGCGGGAAGAGCGTCGGTTGAAAGCGCAAGGAATGCGGGCAGGAGCGGGTGCAGCATGGTTTCAATTCCGTCCGAGTGTTTCGTCCGATGTTCTGTCGGGGGAGTGTGT
>JBIIMX010000345.1:0-4088 GCA_044337765.1 Pirellulales bacterium
ATCAGCCACAAGGCATCCAGATCGATCGGTTCAAGCCGCCGGTGCCCGGCCTCTATACGGTGCGGTTCTCGCTTTGGGGCCTGCGGTGGGCTCGAACGAAGGCGGAGCCGGCGCGGCCCGGGGCGATCTCGGTGTACACGACGTTTGAGACGCCCTACTTTCAAGATGACAAGGGCAAGTGGCAGGGGACCCCGATCACCGACGAAGAAAAGAACAAGACGAGTCGCAGCACTCCCGACCACCTCGAACTGCTCGCTGGTGACGGCGAGGTGCCCCACATCGTTCGCGCCTCGCTCCACGGCCGGCCGCTCGGTTATTTCGACGCGCCGTCGCTCCAGCCCACGGTGCACGAGTTCACCGTCTGGCTCACGCCGGGTGACAAAATCTCGTTTCACGCAATGACGCTGCCTGCCGGCGGCCCGGCGAACTGGCCGACCGTGGATGGCGTCCGCGACTACGAGGGGCCAGGCATCGCCTATGACTGGTTCGAGGTGGAGGGGCCGCTCGACGAGGTCTGGCCGCCGCCGAGCCAGCGGCGGCTCTTCGGCAACGAATCCGCCACGCAGCCGCAGCCGCCGCTGCCGCTCCTCCGTGACTTCGCGACGGCGGCCTTCCGGCGGCCCGTGTCGGCCGAGGAAGTGGCGGCCTACGTCGAGATCGCGGAGCGGGAACTCCGCCACGGGGTGCCGTTTCAAAAAGCGATGTTCGCTGGCTACCGCGCGATTCTCTGCGCTCCCGACTTTCTGCTGTTGGGTCTGGAGTCAGGCCTGCCGAAGTCCAAGGAGCCTGCCTCCCCGCTTGGGGCCCACGCGATCGCCTCGCGGCTCTCCTACTTCCTCTGGGACTCGCTGCCCGACGAAAAGCTGCTCGCTCTGGCGGCTTCGGGAGATCTCCTCGAGCCCGCGGTGCTCACCGGCCAAGTCGATCGGATGCTCGACGATCCGAAGTCGGACCGGTTCGTGGAGCACTTCCTCGACGAGTGGCTGAAACTCCAGGAGATCGACTTCACCACGCCCGATCCGAAGCTCTACCCCGAGTTCGACCCGTGGCTCCGCGACTCGATGCTCGCCGAGACGCGGGCTACGTTTCGCAGGCTGCTCGATGAGGATCGTCCGGTGGCCGAACTGATCGACTCCGACACCATCATGATCAATCAGCGATTGGCAATCCTCTACGGGATCCCGGGCGTGCGTGGGGCGGCGATCAGGCCGTGCGTGGTGCCGGCCGGAGTGCCCCGCGGTGGCCTGCTCACGCAGGCGTCGGTCCACAAGGTGACGGCCAACGGCACAGCCACATCGCCAGTGCTGCGGGGTGTGTGGGTGATGGAGCGACTGCTCGGTATCCCGCGGCTGCCGCCGCCACCAAACATTCCGGCGATCGAGCCCGACGCCACGGGCGCTACGACCATCCGCCAGATGGTGGAGATGCACCGCGCCGACAACGCCTGCGCCGTCTGCCACAACAAGATGGATCCCTACGGTCTCGCCCTCGAGGCCTTCGACCCCATCGGCGGCCAGCGCGACCGCTACCGGCTTTCCGGTCAGCCGAAGAAGGTGAAGAAGGACGGAAAAAACGTGATGGAGCCGACCGTCGAGGTGGTAAGCTTCTCGCGCAGCACGGGTCGCAGTCGCATCCATGTGCGGGTCGGCTCCGAGGTCGATCCGAGCGGCATGCTGGCCGACGGCCGGTCGTTCAAGGACGTCGAACAACTCAAGCAACTGCTCCTGGCCGACCCCGATGCGATCGCCGCCAATCTGGCTCGGCAGCTCACGATCTATGCCACCGGGGCACCGATCCGGTTTTCCGACCGCGACGAGATCGACCGCGTCGTGGCGGCGACGAAGCCGGCGAAGCACGGCCTGCGAACGCTCGTGAAGCAGGTGGTGCTCAGCGACCTGTTCCGCACGAAGTGACGAAACGCGCGGATGGTGTCGGCCCGCTGAAGCCGAGGTCGTCGCAGAAGACGAGCACCACGTTCGGCGGCCGCGGTGCCGCGGCCCGCGGCTCGCCTCCCGCCGTGGCCGCGAGCCCCCGGCAGTCGTCTGCGATCTTGGTCCACTTGGCCTCGAGACCACGGACGCGATCGGGGTTCGTGGCGGCGACGTTCGTGGTCTCGCATCGGTCGGCGGCAAGATCGTAGAGCTCCCAGGCCTGCCCCCGGTCGGCGACGAGCTTCCAGTCGCCCTCACGAACAGCGCGATGGCCGCCGTGGCACCACCAGAGGACATCGTGGATCGGCGGCGCGTCGGGATCGCGGAGCGGCTTCACAAAGCTCCGCCCATGGATCGGCGGCACCGGCATTCCCGCGTGGGTGGCCGGCGGCGTGACGCCCGCGAGCTCGAGCACCGTCGGCGCGACGTCGATCAGATGCACCGGCTGTCGCCGCAGACCGCCCGCGTCGAGGCCGCCCTTGGGCCAGTGGACGATCCAGGGTGTGGCGATCCCACCCTCGTGGTTCCACATCTTGTGCCGCCGAAACGGCGCATTGGCGCAGCTCGACCAGCCCGGCCCAAGGCAGAGAAACGTCTTTCGGGATCCGGGCGGGGCGGCGGGATCGTGCCCCTCGCCGCGGATCAGCATCTCGGCGGAGGCCCCGTTGTCGCTGGCAAAGAAAATGAACGTGTCGTCGAACAGGCCGGCCGCCTTGAGTTCGGCGACGATCCGGCCAACCTCGCGATCCATGGCCTCTACCATCGCGGCATGAATCGCCATCTTGTCGGTCAGAAAAACCTGCTGTTCTTCGGTGAGTTCGGCCCAGGCGACGGGGCGATCGACCTCATGGGGCCCGAGCCGTTCCCGCATCTTCTGCATCGCATGAGGCAGCCCGACGCCCCGCTCCATTTCACCTGCCGGCGTTGTCACGATCCCGGCCTTTGCCAGCCGCGCGACACGGGCGGCGCGGACGGCGTCCCACCCGCTGCGGTAGCGGTCGCGGTATTTCGCGATCAGATCGGCCGGCGCGTGGAGCGGAAAGTGGGGTGCGGTGAAGGCGACGTAGTGGAAGAACGGCGCGGCGGCGTGTGCGGCGGCATGATCCCGCAGGCAGCGGACGGCATGGTCGCCGATGAGCGTGGTGACGTAGGAGTCGGCCGTCTCTTCCACCGGGCGGCCGTCTTCCGTGACGGCTTGTGTCGTGAAGTAGTTGCTCTGTGCGGCGGCATCGACGAGCAGCGATCGCGTAAAACCCTGGGCCAGAGGCTCGCCGTCGACGTGCCACTTGCCCGAATGGTAGGAGCGATAGCCGGCTGGCGCGAGAAGTTCCGGCAGCAGCCGTGCCCAAGCGGGACGCTTGCCGTTCTGGCCGCCGGTGCCTTCCGGCAGGGCATCGCGGTTGATGGCCTGGGGGTAGTAGCCGGTGAGGAGCGCCGCCCGGCTCGGCCAGCAACGAGCGGTCTGATAGCCCTGCGTGAAACGAAGTCCGCCCGCGGCCAGGGCGTCGAGGTGCGGCGTATCGATCTCACCGCCATGGCAGCCGAGATCGGAGAAGCCGAGATCGTCGGCGAGGATCACGAGCACGTTCGGCCGCCGCGGTTCGGCCGCAAACGCGACGGCAGGCAGCAGGAGCACAGCAGCCGCGAAACGGAGCGTCATGTTCATCACGGCTCACCTCGGCGGGATTCAGGGAATCTCGAGCACTTGCCCTTGGGCCTCGAGGAGGCCGCGGAGGGAGGCATAGTCGACGTCCTGCACGGCGGCGTTCGCTCGAGCCGCGAGCACGGCCGCATTGGCCGCCGCGTCGCCGAGCAGCATGAAGACCGGCTCCATGCGGGCCGATCCATAGGCGATGTGGCTCGCCGACAGGCAGACGGGCACGAGCAGGTTCGCACACTCCACCTTTTTCGGCACGAGCGAGCCGTAGCCTATTTTGTAAGGTTGCTTCGGGTGCACGCCGATATCGCCCTCGTTCTGCACGGTGCCGTCCGGCGTCACATAGCGGCGGACGTTGTGCGAATCGAGCGTGTAGGAGCCCATGCCGATCGGCTTCTTTACCGCTCGCGTGCCCAGGCACTCATGCTCGGTGAGCACGTCGTCGCCGATCATCCGCCGGGCCTCTCTTATATAGAGCTGCGGTGACCAGTGGCCGTTGT
>JBIIMX010000347.1:0-4083 GCA_044337765.1 Pirellulales bacterium
CGCTCTTGGCGACATCGACAACGACGGCTGGTCCGACTTCTCGATCGGCCGCGGCGTGCTGCCGGACGGCCAGTCCGGCGTGGAAATCGTCTTCGGCGGCCTGGATACGACCGCCATGCGGTCGATGGTGCTCGCCGTCTCGTACATCGATCCCTGGCGTGACGCGCCCCCGGTGATAAGCGGCGACTTCAACGGCGACGGTATCGCCGACGTGGCGGTAGCGTTCGACGGTAGGAGTCCTGGCGACAGAGCCGGGGCAGCGATTCTATTCGGCCGCTCCACGGCCAGCTGGCAGCAACTCGCGGCTGCCAATCCCTCGGGGATTCCCGCGACAGGCGCCGCAGCGGATGTCATCTTCCGGGGTATCGAAGGCGGCTTTTGGACAACAGATATCGACACGTTCGTGTGCGTCGGCGACCTCGACGACGACGGCGCCGACGATCTCGCGATTCGTGGCCCTTCGTGGGATAGCGGCCTGAACAATCCGCTGCAGATCGTCTGGGGCTCGAAGGCCTGGAAGGTCCCTGCTGCGGCCGCGCCACTTACGAAGATCGACTTCACAAACGCCACGAGCCCCGCGGCGGCCGGCATGAGCCTTGTGGCGCTCGACGGACGGACACAACTCTGGAACGTCAAGGCCGCGACCGGCACCGATGCGGCCAGCCGTGGAAAGGTCCTGTCCTTCAGCAACTCCCGCGGCAACTACTTCGTGACTGCCAACACGGTAGAGCAGCCCGTCGGTGGCATCGCCATGGTGCCTGTTGATTTGTCCGGCGTGCCGACCGGCGCCACGGTCCAGTTGAGCTTCGACTCGCAGCTCCACACCGAGCAATCCCCGGCCGCGGCAATCGACCGGGCGGATGTGATCGTCCGCGTCGTCGGCACGACGGAATGGACGCTGCTCGCTTCAAACAAGCCCGGAGCGGGAAAGACTCTTCTCGCTGACGGGGATGCTGTGTTCAAGCCCTACTCTATCGATCTGTCGGGCTACCGAGGCCAGAAGATCGAGATCGGGTTCCGCTTCGACTCGAATGAAGAGCAAAACAATGATTTCCCCGGCTGGGCGATCGACAACATCGCCGTCACTCTCTCACAGGTGGAGCTGAGCCTGGCGACAAGCGCCGACGGCACTCGGGCGGCCGGCAGCCTCGCCACCACATCCCAGCGGTTCTCCCTGCCGTTCGCGAGCATCGACTACTCGAACGGCATGACCGTCGCCGGGGTCGGCAACGTCACCGGTACTGGCGTCGATGATCTCGCTATCGTCACGAAGCGGAAGAACTCTCCGACGAACTGGGAGGTCCGGGTGATCGCCGGACGCGACCGGACCGCGTTCGGCACAGGCGCCTCCACGGTGTCACTCGACACGCTGGCCCCGAGCGTGCTCACGATTGACACGCCCGCCGATGGTGGAACCGGCTACCTCGTCTTTAAGACGGGCAACGTCAAGGGTGATGCGTCGGACGACTTCCTCGTCACGTCGCGGCGGGCTTCAGCCGAGGGCAAGAGCTGGTTCATCGCAGGCAACGCTACTGCACCGAATGAGAAGCTCGGATCGGTCGCCATTTCCACGCTGGCGACACCCTACCCGCACGGCTTCCTGCAGCCGGTCGGAAACATCGACGGCGACTCCGCTGGCTTGGTCGACTTCGCCGCGCTCACTGCGGTGGCGACCACGACCACCGGTACGTTCGAGCCGCAAAGCCGCTTCGCAGTGAACGTCTATCTACGGAACGAACTGGCAAACTCGCTCGATGTCGCGAGCCGCCCGCCGGACTATGCAATCGAAATGGTGAGTCCCGGCTACGTCGCGACAGCGTTTGGAAGTGCGGGGTTGAAATGGGACTTTTTCGTGTCTCCCCAGCCGTTCGTAGGGCTAGGCAATGCGTTGGGCTCCGGCTCCGCGGACCTCGCGATCAGCGATGGATTTCTTGGAGCGTCGGTGCGGCTCTTCGGCGGTGGAAGGCCAATAGATGCGTCGATAAAGCCCGTTCCCCGCCCCGTTTCGGAGGCCAGCCATCTCTATCGGGTCGGCCCCGCGACGGCAGCTGCCGCTCCGGCACCCGCTGAGCGATCCACAGCATCGACCACGATCACCGCGACGTCCGGAGCGACGGGAGTGCAGCTGTACGCTGTAACGATCGACGGCACCATGGCTGGCAATCAACTTTCTGCCATCCGCAGCATCGGCGACGTCAACGGTGACGGTAAAGAGGATTTCTTCATCACACATAGAACGGACCCCAATTATCTTGAAGTAGCCTTTGGTTACATTGAAGAGTTCGAGAACCCAACGCATCCATGGGAATCGGGAACCTGGTCCGGCCCGGCATGGACGGGCGGAATCGCCTTCGGCCCACTCGACCTGAAACAAGCGCCAAGTGCTGCAGATGTCGTAGACGTCAGGTTTGACGCGACCATTTTCGGAGAGCTGGCCGAGGGAACCGGCGACGTCAATGGCGACGGCCTTGCCGATCTGGTCTTTCGTACCGAGGGTTCCGGGACGACAAATCCGGTCGTCAGATTGGTGACCGGTAGACAGGTCTTCCCCCGCGAGATGCAAGCGGACGCTGCCTGGAAGGCAGATGTCTCCTCGCTTTCCACCGGGCCGCGGATCCTAGATTGGGATGGAAATGGTACGGCTGAGGTTCTCGCCCAGAGCTGGCCGGCCAAGCTTTATACGGGCAGAACCAACACAAACGATTTCACGCTTCAGAGCCTCTGGACGGGACCGGAATGGGAGGGTCCCAACTCGGACGGCACTTACGACAGGGTCAACTATTACGTCATCGGAGATGTGAATGGCGATGGCAGGGACGATCTCGGCCGCTGGGTCAGTGACAGCGGTAACAAAATTACGGGGCTGGTTATTCGCTATGGCGGATCACCAGGGAGCCAAGTCGACAGCAGCTTGCCGAACTACATTCCTGTCGCCAATGGTCGTCCCACCTCGATGCGGCCGCTGGGCGACATCACTGGAGATGGCTACGCCGATTTCGCGGTTCAGGGTTATCTCAGCGGTTCGAGCCCTTTTGTCCAGATCATCAGTGGCGCTGCAACGAGCGCTGAGATCACATCCCGCCAAACCTATGTATCGCGGCCAGCCTACTCACTTGCCTGCGCAGTGGGCGATCTTGATTCCGATGGCCGTAAAGACCTAGCCATCGTGGAGAGCTTTTCGCTCGATTCAGGACTGGGACTGTCTGACTCGAGCAGCGTACGGGTGATCTACGACATCGGCGCGGTCGTCACATCGGGCGTCGACCTCACGAAGGCCCCTCGGACACTCCTGATCCAGAGTACGCCGCAGACCGGTGGGTTCGATTCCATCAGTATCGCCGACGTGGACGCTGACGGCATCGACGATCTCATCCTTGGCGCCTCGTACGCCGACGTCACGACAAGCGCGGGCACGCTCGCCGACGCCGGCCGGATCTACGTCATCCCCGGTGCAAAGAGCCGCGACGCGGCCTTCCCGGCAGACATCACGAAGGTCTCGGTCGGCACGATCGCGAATACACAGGTCACTGGCAGCGGGGAGTTTTTGGCCGGGCGGCAGACCGAAGCGGGCACCCTGCCCGCCAGCGGTTCCTCCGTCTGGCATTCCTTCACGACGCTCGGCGACGGGTTGCCAGGCAACACGCTCGCGGTGACGGCCGCACCACTCGCCAATGTCGTGCTCCAGCCGCAGCGGACCGCCGCTGCGGCTCAGACCGCAAACTCGACGAGCGTCTCGACCGGCAGCCCCGCCGTGATCGAGTTCGACCTCGCCGGAGTCATGCGGCCCCTCCCGGGCGCGACGGCCGGTGCACAGCCCGCCCTCGATGCGACCGTCACGGCGCTCGTCGATGCGGTGCAGATGGAACTTGCATATACAGCCACTCGCTCCGGCCTGCCCACGAACGTGGATAGCACGAATGCCGTGGCCATCGGCGATCGCCTCTACTTCGGCGGCACGGTCGGCGGCACCCCGCGGCTGTTCCAGTCCGACGGCACGGCCGTGGGGACGCGACTCGTCGATGCCTCGATCACCACGTCGGCGCCCGCGGCGGGATACACGAGCCCGCGGGTGCTCGGCCAGTT
>JBIIMX010000348.1:0-4068 GCA_044337765.1 Pirellulales bacterium
TCGAACATCGCCGTGCAGCCCGACCGCGCCGTGATCGTGGTCACGCACGACTCGCGTGTCTATTCGTTCGCCGACCGGATCGCGAACATGGAAGACGGTCGCATCGAGTCGGTCGAGGCGGGGCCGCTTTGCACGGGCTCCGGGGGCGGACGATGACGGCAACTCGTCGCAGGGTCACGGGCACCATTGGTCGTTTCGTTCGTAGCCCAGGCGGATGAGGACATCCCCGAAGAGTTCCAGAAATCGGCGGTGGATTGTTTTGGTGAAAAACATCCTCCACTGGCCCGGTTGCCCGGACCGGATGTGCCCCGGGGGGGCAGTTACCTGGCCCGAGAACAGACTGTTGGCGAAGGCTATCTGAAGCAATTCGTCCATCTGATCCTCCGGGAATCGCAGGAAAGCGAAAATATCCTGGAACCGACGCAACGCCACATCTGCGATCAAGTCCTCGTATTTCGCCTCGTAGAAATTCGGATTCGCGTAATTCCAGGCCAGCATGTCGCGGATGGTCGCACCGGAGCTGTGCATCATTTCGAACAGGAGTTTGTCCTCCAGCGACGGCAGGCGTGCAAGCGATGTCTGGTAGCTCCTGCCATAAAACGCCCACCTGCGTCGCCGGAGCCAGCGTTCGGTCGTACACACCTCATGGTAAAAAGCGGCGGAAATGATGAGGTCTCGAGGATCGCGAATAAGGTGCAATCCTCGATGTGGGCCGACGAGGGTGGTGAAGTCAAATTGGCTGTGATCCTGGAAAAAAACGTCATAATGTCGGGGCAGGTGACGCTGCTCCCCGTCATAGAAGACGAGGGATCGCCGGACGCAGATCGCCCTGAATATCTTGATCATCCAGACCGTACCGCATTTGTGATGGGTGCCCACGAGCACCCTGTCGAACTGCGATCCTACGCCCGGCAAACTCGGAGGGTGGTTCAACATGGGGTGACGTTTCCCAGGCACTCGCCCAGGATCCGGCGCACGGTGTCGATGGAATGGTGCTGCACGACCCACGCGTGGGCCCTCTCAGTGAGCCGTCGGCAGAGGTCGTCGTCGGTTGATAGCCGCAGGCAAGCGGCCGCAAACTCCTCCGGTGTGTCGGCGATGAGGAGGTGCTCGCCGTTGGTCACGGCGAGGCCTTCCGCACCCTTGGTCGTGGAGACGACGGGAGTGCGGTGCTGGAACGCCTCCAGGATCTTGATGCGGGTGCCGCTGCCGGCCCTCAGTGGTACCACGAGCATGCCGGCGGAGGCATATTCTGGCGCGAGGTTCGCAACGGCGCCGATCAGCTGCATGCCAGGGAGGCTGCTCACAGAAGCGACCAGCGGCGACTGGCCCACGCCCACGATGCGGAAGGTCGAGCGATCGTCCTGCTCACGGATGAGTGGCAGAATGGAGCGGGCGAAGAAGGCGACGGCGTCTTCATTGGGCAGGTAGTCGAGCGAGCCGACGAAGAGGATCGACTGCGGGTCGCGGACGCCGGCGGTCGCCGATGATTGCGGCTCCCGAACGATGTTGGGCAGATGGACGAACGAATGGCCCGGATGGCGCGACCGCAGGGCCGTGCAGTCGTCCGCGTTGGCGAGCAGAAGATGGTTGAACCGGGGGATCAGCATGGTGCGAAACTGGTTCATCCTCGGAATCTCGGCCCGGATCTTGGCGGCCACGTCCGCTTGGCCGGCGGCTTCGTGCAGCGGCGCAAACTGCTCGTTGCGGGCGGACTCGTCATCGTCGAGGTCGAGGATCGTGACCCGGGGCCGGGATGCCGCCGCGTTGAAGCAACTGATTGCCATCGGTGCGACGACCTGTCGGAATGCATAGACGATCTCCAGCTTTGCGCCGCCAGGTTCGCCGGTCAGGAAGTCCTCCACCAACGGCCGGATGTCTTGCAGCCGATGGGGCCGAATCCGAAAAAATGCCGTGGATTGGGCCCGCACCCAGTCGTCGTCGAAGATGCCTTCGCGGTTCTCCCAGAGTTCCGCATGCACGACGATCACGGAGAAGAGCGATGACAGCACTTCCAGGGCCATGCTGGCTCGCATCGCGGAGCCGCCACCCGTGGGATACGGCAGAAACGACGTGATGAACAAACAATAGGGCTTGGATGTCATGAGTGTGCGGCTGGAGCGGACGTGGGTGGACGCGGTGTTCGAGAACCAGCGAGGGGAATCGATCGGAGTCTGCCGGCCTTGATCACCAGGCTCCGCGCCGCGGCATGAGCCAGGGATTCCATGCGGCCCGCCCACCGGCTGGGCGGCCGCATGGCCGGCACTGGGATGCCTGCCGATCGAAGATCTTCCAGACGGTCGAAGGCCGCCGGCGCGTAGCAGGCGGCGAGTTCCCGAAAACGGGCCCACTGCCGGGCCGAGAGCGGGACGAGCGATGCGTCGACCTGCCAAGGGATCAACGGATCGCCCACATTCGCCGTGCCGAGAATCGAGAGCATGAGGTGCTCCGCCTGCATGACGGTATCCGCATGGGCGAAGAGGTCGGCCTCGCAACGACGTGCCCTCCAGGGCGCAACGTGCAGGTGTCGCCAGAGGAGTTTCAGTGCGATCCCGTTTCGCATGAAATGCACGTGGCTCACCCAGCCGAGAGCCTTCGGCTCGGGGACGGCGCTCTGGACGAGCCAGCCGGATGCCAGCAGGCGTTGGCGGGCTGCCGCCTGCTGGTACCTTGGCAGCGCAAGGTGGATCGCCGTCAGTGGTCGAACGGAGCCGGGGCGTTGGTTTCGCAGGAAGACTGCCGAGGGCCCGGCCACCATCACCGGCCCCACGCCGCCGGCTTCGAGCATGGCCGTGCATTCCTGCAGCACCTGACGACGCATCTGTGCCTCGGTCCAGCCGCGGCGGACGATGCCCATGAGTATCCCGGCGTCGGGATCGCCTGGGAGCCACTGCTGCAGTTGACCGTGACCGACAACCGGCAGGAGATGGAGCGCCGACCACGAGAGCTTCTGCACGTCAACCTCGCGACGCCATTGTCGCCAGGCCGCGGCCGCAGTGGCGGCGGAGGGGGCCAGGATCGCCTGCACGAGGAGCGTGGTGTCGTTCATCGGCCGGCGGCTCCGGTGGCGGCAGCGGAAGCGGCATGCGCGCGGCGTCGTTCCATCAGCCAATGCATTGCCTGCGTGTATTCGGCGAGGCCCTGCCGGTTACGGGTTGTGTTCTCGGTATGCACGCGGCGGCGGACGAATGAGCCGGGCACGACGAGCGACTTGAGTCCGAGCGTCTGTGCCCAGCCATACCAGGCGATGAACTCGCCGCAGCGAAATTCCGGGAGCGGCCCTGCAATGCCAAACACCTCGCGGCGGGCCAGCAGACCGGATGGCCCCATGAAGGGACGGGACTCCGTGTTGCATGGAAAAGCTGCTGATGGGTCTGAGAACTCCGCACCGTGGCAGAACACGAGCGATACGTCGGGCTGGGCTGCGAGGGCGGCGCACTGGTCCGCGAGCTTTCCCGACAGCCAGAGGTCGTCGGCATCGAGAAATGCGATGAGCGGCGCTATGGCGGCTGCGATGCCGGTATTACGGGCGTACGCCGCGCCGGCCTTGGGCTCGTGCAGGAGCCGCACCTTCGAGCCGAAGGATCGCTGCACGCAGTCGCAGGTGGCGTCGGTAGAGGCGTTGTCCACCACGATCACGTCGAGATCGAGGTCCGCGGCGGTCTCACGCTGCTGGAAGACGCTCTCGATAGCCTGCCCGATGAAGCGGGCGGCGTTGTTGGCCGGAATGACGACGCTGACGGAGGTGTTCACGGGGCAGCCTTCACCCGTTCAAGAGCGTGGTGAGCGTCGCCGGAATGCCGCGGGTGTCGGTGCCGAGGTGCAGCAGGTAGGCAGGCAGCTTCTCGGCCAACGCGACCATGCGGTCGCAGTCTTCATCCGTGGCCGCCGGGAGCTGAGCGACGGTGCTCGGCAGCATCGCTACGACCGCGTCGAACGTGGAGCAGGGCTCGAAGCGGGTGGTCGCCTGACCGGTGATCCGCGGCACGACG
Organism: Pirellulales bacterium; assembly: GCA_044337765.1. Taxonomy (GTDB): domain Bacteria; phylum Planctomycetota; class Planctomycetia; order Pirellulales; family UBA1268; genus CAMCQY01. The sequence goes on from JBIIMX010000348.1 coordinate 3,993, forward strand.
ATGGCCCGCAGCGGCATGCCCGCCACGACGCGATCGGGCCAGATCTCGTCGAGGAAGTAGACCGCCTTGTCGGCAC
>JBIIMX010000349.1:0-4057 GCA_044337765.1 Pirellulales bacterium
CGTGGCCTACCGGCCGGTCTGCTCTGGGCGGCAGGTGTTCCTCGAACGCGAGGGGCCGGTTCAGCTGGGCGGCCCCGGGCACGAAGGGCGGATGGAACTCGCGCTTCGGACGATCTTCGGCAAGATTTTCCCGAAGGAGCGGCCGATCGCGTTGCTGCCCGACACGATCGCGATGAATGAGAAACTTGCCGACGTGTACGCCGTGCAGGCGGCGAGCAGCGACGGCTGGCTGGCGATCACGCTCGAGCAGCGCACGGCACCGGCTCCCACGATCGCGGCTCCGCCGAAGCCCAAGGAGCCCCGTCCTGCGGAGGCCAGGCGGAAGACGGTCTGGCGGTAGGGCACCAGCCATCGTGCCGCGTCTTGCCTCCCTTGGCGGCGAGTTTCCGAACGTGCCGTTCCTTGGCCCCCGTGGCGGCGAGTTTCCTAACTTGCCGTTTCTTTGCTTCCGTGGCGGCGAGTTTCCTAACTTGCCGTGTCTTGGCTTCTCACAAGTTGGAAACTTGTGGCCACGGGGTCGATCGCTTCGGCGGCGCCTTCCGTGGCGGCGAGTTTCCGAACTTGCCGTTTCTTTGCTTCCGTGGCGGCGAGTTTCCTAACTTGCCGTGTCTTGGCTTCTCACAAGTTGGAAACTTGTGCCCACGGGGTCGACCACTTCGGCGGCCGTCCCCCGTACGACTCCTCCCCATTGAAATCCTGCCTGCCGCGTCGGACAATCCGCACGTGCCGTCAACGCTCCTTCGCTCCGTCCACTCCATAAGGCTGTCATGCACGCCACTCCCCAGTCGTTCCGCATCGAATCCGACAGCATGGGCGACGTGAAGGTCCCCGCCGACCGCTACTGGGGCGCTCAGACCGAGCGGTCCCGCGACAACTTCAAGATCGGCGTCGAACGCTTCCAGTGGGGCCGGGCATTGAAGAAGTCGCTCGGCATTCTCAAGAAGTGTGCGTCGCTTGCCAACGGCGAACTCGGCCAACTGCCTTCCGACACGGTCGCGCTGATCGTGCAGGCAGCCGACGAGGTGATCGCGGGGAAGCTCGACGACCACTTTCCACTCGTCGTGTTCCAGACCGGCAGTGGCACGCAGTCGAACATGAACGCCAACGAGGTGATCTCGAACCGCGCGATCGAGATCGCTGGTGGCGTGATGGGGTCGAAGAAGCCGATCCACCCCAACGACGACGTCAATCGCGGCCAGTCGTCCAACGACACCTTTCCAACGGCCATGCACATCGCCGCCGTGCAGGTACTCCACGACCGTCTCCTGCCGGCCGTGCGACAGCTCCGCGACGTTTTTCTGTCGCTCGAAAAAAAGCATGCCGACCTCGTCAAGATCGGCCGCACGCACCTTCAGGACGCCACCCCGATCACGCTCGGTCAGGAGATCTCCAGTTGGCGGGCCCAACTCGATGACCGGATCAAGGGCGTCGAGCGGGCGATGCCGGGCCTCTACGAACTGGCAATCGGCGGCACGGCAGTGGGCACCGGACTCAATGCCCACGCCCGGTTTGGCGACGTGGCTGCGAAATACATCGCCAAAGAGACCGGCCATCCGTTCGTGTCGGCCCCCAACAAATTCGCGGCCCTCGCCGCCCACGATGCCATGGTCGAGGTGAGCGCGGCCGAACGAGGCCTCGCGATCGCGCTGTTCAAGATCGCCAACGACATCCGTCTGCTGGCCTCGGGGCCGCGGTGCGGGATCGGTGAGATCTCGATCCCGGAGAACGAGCCGGGCAGTTCGATCATGCCGGGCAAGGTGAACCCCACGCAGTGCGAGGCGATGACTATGGTCTGCGCGCAGGTGTTCGGCAACGACGCCGCAGTGGCCTTCGCCGGCTCGCAGGGGCATTTCCAGCTCAACGTCTTCAAGCCGGTGATGGTGCACAACGTGCTCGAATCGGCCGATCTGATCGCCGACGCATGCGACTCGATGCGGGTGCACTGTGCGACCGGCATCGAACCCAACCTGGCACGCATCAAGCAACACCTTGATGAATCGCTGATGCTTGTGACGGCGCTCAACACGCACATCGGCTACGAAAAGGCGGCGAAAATCGCCAAGAAGGCACACGTCGAAGGGACGAGCCTGAAGGCTGCCGCCGTGACGCTCGGCTACGTGACGCCCGAGCAGTACGACCAGTGGGTCGTGCCGGTCGAAATGACCCGGCCGCTCGCTTCCTGAGAAACAAGGATCCCGCCATGCCCCACGACCAGGCCCCCAGCCCTTTCCGCAGCCACATCTCGCGGCGCACGTTCGCCGGCATGACGGCGATGACGGCCATAACGGCCGCCGCAGCGACGCCGGCCATGGCCAGAGTCCGCCGTGTCGGTGGCGAGACCATCCTCGGCGAAGGAGCCCACACCTTCCGCGTCCGCCACAATTTCCCGCAACTGCCCGACAGATACACCTGGCAGACCACCCACAACGTCGCCGTCGACGCCGCGGGCAATCTCTATGTGATTCACGAAGGAAAGAAGGAGCAAAAAGACCACCCCGCGATCTTCGTCTTCGACCCTGCCGGCAAATTCATCCGCGCCTTTGGAAGTGAGTTCCAGGGGGGCGGGCACGGCATCGAGGTCCGCAAGGAGGGAAACGAAGAGTTTCTCTACGTCTGCGGGTACCAGCAGGTGAAGGCGTTCGCAAAGATGACGCCCAACGGCGAGATTGTCTGGTATCGCAAGGCGCCGATGGAGTCGGGGGCCTATACGGCCGGCGAAGACACGTCGACCACGCCCAGTTGGAACCGCCGGGGCTTCCTGCCGACGAACTTCGCTTTTCTCGACGACGGCGGCTTCCTTCTCGCCGACGGCTACGGCTCCTTCAAGATCCACCGCTACGACAAAGACGCGAAGTGGATGAGCTCTTTCGGCGGGGCGGGCGAAGGCAAGGGCACGTTCAACACGCCCCATGGCATCTGGATCGACCGCCGTCCCGCCGCCGATGGCTCGGCCCGCGAGCCGTCGATCGTCGTCTGCGACCGGGCCCACGACACGCTGCAGATTCTGGGAATGGACGGCGCCTACAAGGAAACGATCACCGGCTTCGGCCTGCCTGCCAACATCGACACCTGGAAGAACCTCATGGTGGTGCCGGAACTGAAGTCGTGCGTGACGCTGCTCGACGAGAAGAACGCCGTGGTGGCACGGCTGGGCCGTGCAGTGGAGCGGCTCGACGAAGTCAAGAATCTCCGTGGACAGCCCGACCAGTGGCGGGACGGCGAATTCGTGCATCCGCACGACGCCTGCTTCACACCCTCCGGCGACATCTTCGTGGCCGAGTGGGTGGCGACGGGCCGCGTCACGAAGCTCGAACGGGTGGGCTGAAGCCCTTCTCTCCTCAGGCCTCACCTCCTTGCCGGGGTCGACTCCACCATGCGATCCAGCCACCACCGTCTTCGAGCCGCAGGAGCCATGATCCTTGCCTTCGCGTCGTGCCTGACACCCCCGCCAGCCGGGAGCGACGCCGCCGCGGCAGAACCCAACTACGACGAGGCCGCCGTCGGTCCGTACACGCTGCCCGATGTGCTTGTCGGACGGGATGGCGTAAGGGCAGACTCGGCCGAGGCGTGGCAGAAGACAGTGCGGCCATACCAGCTCGAGCTGCTGGAAAAGTTCCTCTACGGCCGCAGGCTGCCGACGGTGCCGGTGACGCTGGTGGGGAACGTTGAGCGGACCGAAGTCTCGCTCCCCGGCGACGTCGCGGCCGTGCGGTTTCAGGCCACGCTGAAACTGGGAGATGCGGCCGATGCGCCGACCACGGAGGTGCTGCTCTATCTGCCTAGGACCGAACACCGCGTGCCGGTCTTTCTCACTCTGAACTTCCGCGGCAATCACGCCGATCATGGTGATCCTGCCATCCGCCTTTCGAGTGCCTGGATGCCCGATGACCGGAACGCGGCCATCGTCGACCACCGCGCAACCGAGGCGTCGCGTGGCACGTCGGCGCAGCGGTGGCCTGTCGAGGCGATGCTGGCTCGCGGCTTCGGCATGGCCACGGCGTACTGCGGCGACGTCTTTCCCGATCACGCCGACGGCCGCCCCGCCAGCGCACTGGCA
>JBIIMX010000350.1:0-4052 GCA_044337765.1 Pirellulales bacterium
ATCTTCCCCGACGCCACCTTCGTGCTGGGGGCCGACACATACGCGAGGCTGGCCGATCCAAAATATTATGGTGGTTCGGCCGAGGCAGCGGACCAGGCCGTGCAACGGATCGCGACCCAGGCCCGCCGACTGATCGTGTTTGGCAGGGAGCGGAACGGGGCTTTCGAGGATCCCGCGCAGCTCGCCGCGCCGCCGGCCCTGCGGAACATGAGCACTTTCGTGTCGCAGCGGGAGTTTCGCATGGACATTTCGAGCACGGCACTCAGGCGACAGCATGAGTCGACCGACTGACCCAAGGCAGTTTGTCATCATGCCCCACTTCAGCGCGATCCTGCACGCCGCCGTACTGTTCGCCAGCGGGGTGCTCGTGCTCGCGTCCACGATCGGCACGCGGGCCGACGAGCTTGCCACCACGCTCGAGCCGCACGTCGGCCAGACGCTCGACCTCGTCGAACTGGGCACAGGCAAGCGGCTCGTGCGGCCCGTGCTGGAGGGGATCACGACCCGCGGCGAACGCACTGCGGCGATCCGCGTGCGGGCCGAGGGCGAGTCGAAGGCCATGAGTGTTCCCGTGAGCGGAATCGCCCGCATCGTCGCGGGCCGCGAGACGATCCACGAGGCCGACCCCACGGCATCGAGCACGTCGCTGGCCCGCAGCCGCCGAGCCCGCGAACTCCACGACCGACAGCAGGCGGAGTCGCGGGAGCGGATGGCGTCGCATGGAGTCGCGGCCTGGCCATCGCTCACGGCCGAGGAGCATGCCGCACAGATCGCGGAACTGGAGGCCTTCGTCGCCGAGGTGGTGGAGGCCTTTCCGAGGCTCGCGGTGAGCCAGACGCACGAGTTTCTCGTCGTCACGGACATCCCCGCCGCCCAGATGGCCCCGTTCACCGCGAAGCTCGACGCCATGCACGATTTCCTCTGCGATCTCTATGGCATCCCGCGGGGTGAACCGGTCTGGAAGGGGAAGTGCCTGGTGATCGCCTTCCTCCGCGAGGAGGACTTCGCCGCCTTCGAGGCCCGCTTCATGAAGGTCGAGGCGGAGGGTGCGCACGGGCTGTGCCACCAGCGGAGCGACGGTCGCGTGGTGATGGCCTGCCATCGCGGCAACGATGCCTCCGCGTTCGCCCACATGCTCGTCCATGAGACGAGCCATGGCTTCAACCACCGATGGATGTCACCAGAGCACCTTCCTAACTGGCTCAACGAGGGAATCGCGGAGTGGGTCGGCACGCAGGTCGTGCCGAATTGCCGGCAGGTGCCGATGAAGGAGGCGCGGGCGATCGAATTCATGAGAGCTGGCGGCAGCGTCGGCCCCAACTTCTTCGCGGTCGGCCCCGACCACCACATCGATGCCGTGCAATACGGCATCGCTTCGGGGATCGTGAGATTCATGGTGGCCCGCGATCGGAAGAAATTCGCGGCGTTCGTCCGCGGCATCAAGGAGGGCATGTCGGTCGAGGAGAGCCTGAAGGCCTCATTCGACGCATCACTCGCCGATGTGATGACGGCCTATGGACGCGCGATCGGCGTGCCCGGCCTGAAGGAATGACTCAGTCGAGAGCGATTTCAACTTTGGCGTGGCACCGGCTACGGCTATCCTGCTCGGCCCAGCATGCGGCTCCCGTGGCCACGAGTTTTCAACTTGTGGAATCCGGCAAGAAGACACGGACAAGTTGGAAACTTGCCGCCACGGGGGACACGGACAAGTTGGAAACTTGCGCCACGGGGGACACGGACAAGTTGGAAACTTGCGCCACGGGGGACACGGACAAGTTGGAAACTTGCCGCCACGGGGGAATCGCCGCTGAAGCGATCTTTGGTGCGGGCTAGAGTCCGCGTTTGAGGAGCGTCCGCAGGCCGTCTACCACCCGCGAAAAGCGGGTGCGGGCACGATCGATGGCCTGGGCTTGCTGTCTGTCTCGCTGCCGTTTGAGCTGGAGTTCTCTGGGAGACATCTTGATGCGACCCGACGCGATATCGAGATCTTCGCGGGCCATCTGCTGGATTCGCTGTGCCGCCCTTCCCTGGAAGCCCTGCAACATCGACTCCATCAGCTGCAGCGACTGTTGGTAGCGGCCCAGCCGGAATTCGCAGTCGCGAACCTGGATGATGGTGGCGATGCCCGGCACCAGGCCGGTGCGCTGGGCGGCGTCGATGAGCTGGCTGAAGGTGCCGACGTCCAGGATCTTGTCGCGTTCGCTCACATCGAACGGCTTCCGCTGCACGGCATACACACGCTCTCGCTCGATCGCAGCCTGCAGGCGATCGAGCGACAGCGGCTTCATCGGGGCATCGTGCATGCAGGAGCGAAAGTGCAGATGCCCGTCGACGACCGCCGGCGAGTGCGTCTGAATGAGGTAGTTGCTCCCGCCGCCGATGATGAAATAAAAGGCGTCCGGGTCCAGTCGCTGGCCGGGCGAAAGCACCTCCACGTTGAGCGTGGATCGCAGCATGGCCAGCTGCTCATCGGCGGTGGCGGCCTGAGCGAGGGAAGCGACGAGGTCGCGGGAAAAGAGCTCCGCGTGCTCCATGGCGTTGGCCCCGAGAAGAACGACCGAGGCAAGGATAGCCAATCCGGCTGCCGCATGAAACTGCCCGATGGACGCGGGGGCCGACGGCCACGCCGATCACCGCGCGACTTTCTTGGCGAGGCCGGCGGCGAGGCGGTCGAGCGTCGTGCTCCGGTCCTCCAGCCCGATATGCACGCGGATGATGTGCATGCCCTTCGTGTCGGCCAAGGCCGCCCTGATCGCGACGTCGAACTCTCCCTCCGTTCGCACCTCCCAGCCCGTGCCTCCCCCGAGCACCTGCGGCAGCAGCTGATACTGCCAGGGATTGATGTCGTTGAAGCTTCCTTCGAGGAGCAGCCTTTCGGTGCCGTAGCCCTTGTTGTCGAGCACGATCACCGTTACGGGGAGGCCCCGACGAACGATTGTGGAAAGCTCCATGCCCGTCATCTGGAAGGCGCCGTCGCCGACAAGCACCACCACCTTGAGCTCGGGGCGGGCCATCTGGGCGCCGAGTGCCGCAGGCACGGCGAATCCCATCGACGTGTAGTATGCGGGAGCGATGTACTCTGTCTGGCCGCGGATCACCAGTTCGCTCGACGCGAAGAGGGCGTCGCCCACGTCGGCGATCACGATCGTTCTGTCGTCAAGCGAGTCGTCGAGCCGCCGCACAAGCCGCCGCGTGGTGATCGGCGCGTCCGGCTCGAGCACATACGGCCCGCGGGCCGCGGCAGGGCCGGGGGGCACATGCCGCTGCGCCCCATGAGGCTTGGCGGCGACCAGGGCTCGGATGAAGTCGGCCAGCAAAACATGGTCGTAATAGTGGTGGCTGATCCGCAGCTTCTCGCTGCCGGCGAAGATGCTGTTCCCGGCATCGAGCTTCGCGGTGAAGATGCCCAGGTCGATGTCGGTGAGGATCGTGCCCAGCAGAATCACGCAGTCGCTCTCCTCCACGAACTCGGTCACTTCGCGGCGGCCCATCGCCCCCTCGTAGAGCCCGATGAAGAGCGGGTGCACCTCGCTGACAACGCTCTTGGCAAGCATGGTGGCGGCGATGGGGATGCCCGACGTCTCGGCCAGTGCCAACGCATCGGCCTGCAGGCCGAACCGGTGCAGTTCGATGCCGGCGATGATGACCGGCTTCTTGGCGGCCGTGATCCGCGCCATCGCCTCCCGCACCGCTTCGGCGAGGGCGTCGGGATCGCTCCGCGGTGCAGCATGCGTATAGGGACGGATCTGTTCGGGCACGACGCCCACGATATCGCGGGGCAGTTCGATGTAGACGGGCCGCTTCTGCCGGTGGGCCGTGTCGAGCAGAAAATCGATGTCGCGGAAGGCCGTGGCCGGGTCGACGATCTCGCGGCTGGCGGCGCAGATCTTCTCGAACACGTCCAACTGCGTCCTCCATTCCCGCACGCGATGGTGCAGCAGGGGATCGTTGACCCGTTCGCCGAGGCCGGGCGCGCCCGAGATCAACACCACCGGGCTCTTCTCGGCATAGGCTCCCGCGATCGAGTTGGCGAGGCTCAAGGCTCCCACGCC
>JBIIMX010000351.1:0-4051 GCA_044337765.1 Pirellulales bacterium
GAGATGCGTAGGGCCGCCGACACGCTCGGCGTGACCGCATCGCAGTTGGCGAAGCTCTTCAGGAAGGTGCCTGCGGCGTGGGTGGCGGTCAACCGGCTCCGCGGTGAGGCGGGACTGCCGCCGCTCAAGTAGAGCGAGAAGGGATACGGACACGTTGAAAACGTGCCGCCACTGGGGAAGAGCGGTTGAGGCTGTTTCGGCATGAAGGACGAGACCGAAGGAGTTCGACCCGTGGCCACGAGTTTTTAACTTGTGGAATCGATGCGGGGACACGGACAAGTTGAAAACTTGCCCCCACGGGGGAGCGGGGACACGGACACGTTGAAAACGTGCCGCCACGGGGCATGCGTGCTGGGGCCAGCTCAGATGAACCGCGCGAGCACGAGCACGCCTGCGAGGCCCATCACCGCCACGATCGACTCCATCAGCGTCCAGCTTTTGAGCGTGTCGCCGAGCGAGAGACCGAAGTATTCCTTGAATAGCCAGAAGCCGGCGTCGTTGACGTGCGAGAGCGCGAGGCTGCCCGAGCCGATTGCCAGCACGAAGAGGTTTGGGTCGACGGTGCCCGAGGAGGCCAGCGGCGCCAGCAGGCCGGCGGCCGTGAGCCCGGCGACGGTGGCCGACCCGACGCAGGCCCGGATCACGGCCGTCACCATCCAGGCCAGCACCAGCGGATGAACGCTCAGGTCCTGCAGCCGCTCGGCGATCTGTTTGTCCATGCCGCTCTTCAGGAGCATCGCGCTGAAGGCGCCGGAGCCGGCGATCACGAGCAGGATCGAGGCCACGTCGCCGATGGCCCCGGCGTAGGTCGTCATCACGGAGGTGAACGACCGGCCCCGCATGAGCCCGAGGGTCACGGCGGCCACGGCGAGCGTGAACAGCATGACGAGGTCGGCGTCGGCCGCGAAGGCGACCCACGGCTCGACCGCCGTGGCCCACGGCGGCGCATCGGGCCCCGTCGGCATGAGCATCCGCACGGCGGTGGTTGCCAGCAGCAGGGCCGCAGGCAACAGCGCCGTGAGAATGCTCGTCGCCGCGCCGGGCAACTGGTCGTCGGGGATCGGCTTCGCTTCCATGCCGGCCAGCGGGCGGGCGGGGATCTTCGTGAGAAACCGGGCGAAGACCGGTCCGGCGACGATGATGGCCGGAATGGCGACCGCGATTCCATAAAGGAGCGTGAGGCCCACGTCGGCGTTGAACTTCGGCACGAGTCCCATCGGCCCGGGGTGCGGCGGCAGCAGCCCGTGGGCCACGCTCAGTGATGCCAGCGCCGGCAGCCCCACCACGAGGGGCGGCAGGCCGTAGCGAGTCGTGACCGCGAAGATGATCGGCACGAGGAGCACGAAGCCGACGCCGTAGAAGAGCGGAATGCCCACGATGAAGCCGGTCAACGCCATCGCCCACGACATCCGCGACTTGCCGAAGGTGTCGACCATCACCGTGGCGATCTTCTGTGCGGCACCGCTCTCGACCACGAGCTTTCCGAGCATCGCGCCGCTGACGATCGTGATCAGCAGCTTGCCGAGGATGTCGCCGATCCCCTGCTTCACCACCCCCATGACCTTGTCCGCCGGCATGCCGAGCGCCAGCGCCGCCGCGGCCGACACGATCACGAATGCCAGGAACGGATGCACCTTAGCCCAGACGACGAGCGCCACGAGCAAGACGATCGCGATGCCAACGATGGCCAGTGACATGGAGTCAGACCTTTCCGAGGAGTTCGACCAGGCGGCGGGTGCGGTCGGCCAGGTCGCCGAACCGGCGTTCCGAGAGCGTGGCGGCATCGACGAGATGCGACCCCATGCCGACGCAGTGCACGCCGGCGGCGAACCAGGCCTTGAGGTTGGCCTCGTCGAGCGTCACGCCGCCCGACGGCATCAGCTTGAGCCATGCGCACGGCCCACGCACGCCCTTGATGAAGGCCGGGCCGCCAAGGGCATCGGCGGGAAAGACCTTGATCACCGCGGCCCCGAGCCGGTGGGCCCGGAGCATCTCCGTCACGGTGCCGGTGCCGGGGCACCAGCCGAGACCGTGCCTTGCGGCGTAGGCCCCCACTTCTTCGTCGAGGTTTGGTGCGACGAGGAACGCGGCGCCGGCCTTATGAAAGGCTTCGGCCTGGGCGACGTCGATGATCGTGCCCGCGGCGAGCAGCATGTCGGGAAAGCGGGTGGCCGACTCGGCCACGAGGGCCCGGAAGACGTCGAGCGCACCGGCCGAGCGGTTGGTGAACTCGACGACGCGGATGCCACCGGAGTGCAGTGCCTCGATCACGCCCATGCCGGTGGCGGTGTCGCCACAGTTGAACAGTGGCAGCACTTTTTGGGCGGCCAGTCGGGCCGCGATTTCATCCTTGCTCAGTACCGGCATTCGGGGGGCTCCGAGAGAAAACAGGCGGGCTCGTGACGGCGGCCGCGCAGCGGCCTAAAACCTCGGCCGCAGCCGCACGAAACCGTGAAGATAGCGTCTCAGGCCGGTTTGGCGAACGGGTGGTTGCTGCGTGCTGCACTCAATAAGGAGGGGGATCGCGGGAGGTACTCGGTACGGGGAGAAAGGGTGGCTCGTTCCAAAAGTACCAATCCTCAGGCTTGTGGCAGATACTGCCCCGGGGGTGCATTTCCTTCCCGTCAACCATCCCCGAAACGGCAGCCACGTAGCCAGCCCGGAACCGTGGAGTGTAGGCCTGCTACCCGGTCAGGAAACGACGTCATGGGCGCGAAAACAACGGCCGAGAGCGACCAGTACGAGTCATTCCTGGCCCACTACTCCCTCGCCCAGACGCAGGTGCAGGCCTTCATCCGCTCGCTCGTGCACGACCGCACGGCCGCCGACGACGTCTACCAGGCCACCAGCCTGGCACTGTGGCGGAAATTTCCGACGTTCCGAGCCGACGCTGAATTCCTGCACTGGGCACTCGGCGTGGCCCGCAAGGAGGTGCTGCTTTACTGGCGGTCGCGGCGGCGGGACCGGTTGGTCTTCAGCGAGGCGGTCCTCTCGCAACTCGCGGATGTCGCCCATGAACTATCCCTCGACGCAGACCCGCGGCAGGAGGCATTGGTGGCCTGCATGGAGAAACTGTCGGCGAGGCAGCGGCAACTGTTCGACCTTTTTTATGGCCAGCGGCTTTCGGCCGATGCGATCGCTGTCTCCTGGGACCGCACCGTGCATGCGGTCTATAAGGCGCTCAAGGTGATGCGCCGCAATCTCATGGACTGCGTCGACCGGACGCTGGCGGACCAGTCCTGATTCATTCCCGGGTTTCGCTTCCATCTCATGACCTCCGAGCCCACAGCCATGCCTTACGACCGTGATCGGCTGCTCGAACTGGCCGCGAGCTATTGCGACGGCATCGCGGCAGATGAGGATGTCGCGTGGCTCGAGCAACTTCTGGCCGTCGATGCAGACGCCCGTCGCGATTTCATGAAATGCAGTTTTGTCCACGGGCAAGCGACGTTGGTCGCTGCCATCCGCGGCCAGGAAAAGTCCCGCATGCGGCGACCGTCGCTGGCCGCCATCTTCCCCGAAGTCGCCAATGCCCGCCGCCGCAGTCGAGTGCCGCGTGGCCGATGGGCCGCGGCAATGCTGCTGGCCGTGGCCATGGCAATGCTGCTGGCCGTGGCTGGGGCGGCAAGCATTTTTGGAATGCTCGGCAGACCCGCTGGCCCAGGCGGCTCGTTTGGAGCCTCCGGTTCCGCCCGCAGTCTGGCGACCGTCACGCAGTCGCGGTTTCTGCGCGTGCCGCACGAGGCCGACGCAATCCGGGTGGGCCAGTCGCTCGATGCCGGGCGGCTGTCGATCCTGTCGGGGGCGGTGGAGATGACGCTCCGCAACGGCGTCACGATCATTCTGCAGGGGCCCGGCGAGATCGACCTGATCGACGAGATGCACGCATTTCTCGATGCCGGCAACGCCGTCGTCCGTGTGCCGAAGGGCATGCGCGGGTTCCGGCTCGACACCGCATCGACGAACGTGCTCGACCTCGGCACCGAGTTTGCCGTGCAGGCCGGCAACGGCTTGGTGACCGACGTTCAGGTCTACGACGGCGCGGTGATCG
>JBIIMX010000352.1:0-4042 GCA_044337765.1 Pirellulales bacterium
AAGGAACTCGTCGCCCGGGCAATCCATGCCCGTAGCCGCCGCAGTGGCGGTCCGTTCGTGCCGGTAGACTGCGGTGCGATCCCCGATGCCCTGATGGAGAGCGAACTCTTCGGGCATGAGCGGGGCGCCTTCACGGGCGCCGACGCCAGGCGGATGGGGCTGGTCGAATTCGCCGACGGCGGCACGCTCTTCCTCGACGAGGTGGGCGAACTGCCCTTGCCGCTGCAGGCAAAGCTGCTGCGGGTGCTGCAGGAGCGTCGGGTGCGTCGGGTGGGAGCGAGGCTCGAGAATGCGGTCGATGTCCGCGTGGTCGCGGCGACTTCGCGAGACGTCGATCAGATGGTGGAACGGGGAGACTTCCGCCGAGATCTGCTCTACCGGATCAATGTGGTGCGGATCGACCTGCCGCCGCTCCGCGCTCGCGGCGACGACATCGGCCTGCTCGCCGAGTGTTTTGCCAACCGCGCCGCACAGGAAATGGGGCGGCGCGTCAACGGACTGTCGACCGATGTCTACCAGGTGCTGCGGAGCTACCACTGGCCGGGAAATGTCCGCGAACTGCAGAACGTCGTCCGGCGGGCGATCGCCATGACGCAGTCGTCCGTGGCCGGCGTGGACGATCTCCCCGATGAACTGGTGGCCGCGGCGGGACGTACGGCCGTCGCCGTCGGATATTTCGCGCAGCGGGCCGAATATGTGGCGCGATTCGAGAAGCAGTATTTGAACGACCTGCTCTCGCGACACTCGGGCGACGTGTCGGCGGCGGCCCGCGACGCCCGCCTGCCGCGCGGCACACTCTACAGGCTGATGAAAGCCCACACACTCGACGGTGCCGCGTTTCGCAAGTGAGTTCGAGAAACGTGAGAACAAACCGATCGAAAAAAGCCCTCCCGGCAGGTCTGCCAGGCCCTCGTCACGGTGCTCTTCGAAGTCTCATGCGGCTGTGGCCGACGATGCTGGTCGTCGCGTATGCCGTGGCCGCCTTCTCGTGGACGATGCCTGCCGGCTTGTTGCCGCTGAAGTCGGCGATCGACCGGGTGACGGCCGGGCCGTTTCTGCTGCTTGGACTTTGGCAGGCATGGGATATGTTTTCGCCCGATCCTCGCACCGCCGACATCTGCGTGGAGATGCGGTGCATCAATCGGGATGGCAGCAGTGACCGCCGGATGCTCACCGACATGGTCGCGATGGGCTTCTACGAACGCTGGCAGAAGGACCGTTGGCGCAAGTACTTCAACGACCATCTCCGGCTGGACGACCAACATGCACTCTGGCAGCCGTTTGCCGAATATGCCGTGCGACGGCTGCGGGAGGAGGGGGACGATCCGGTGTCGATCGAACTGGTCCGCTGGTGGAGGCCCTGCGACCCGGCAGTCTGTCCGGAAGTCCGGGCCGACGTGCGGCGGTCGCCCTGGCAGAGCCACGTGTTCCACCGTTGGGGCGTGCCGCAGGAGTGGGGCCGATGACATCGCCATGGGCCATGGTCGTGCGGGCGTGCATGGCGTTTGATCATTGGGTCCGCGACCCGGTCGATCCCCGGCCGCTGGCCTGGTTTCGCTCCTGGCTGGGCCTGCTGAGCCTGGTGAATCTCTGGCTGATCTGGCCCGACATGAACATGTGGCTGGGCAACGATGGCGTTGTACCGCCCGCCGTACACAGCGAAGAGATTGCCGGGGCCCGCATCAGCGTGTTTATGATCACCGGCTACAGTGATGCCGCCATCATCATCATCCGCGGCCTCGCCCTGGCCGGCGGCCTCGGTCTTTGGCTGGGAATCTGTCCCCGGTCTGCCGCCTTTTGCGCCTGGCTTGCGGCGGTCAGCTATTCATGGCGGAACATGCACATCCTGCATTCAGGTGACAACCTCATCCGCATCGGGACATTCTTTCTCATCTTCGCCCGGACCGAAGGTGTGCTGTCGCTGCCCCTCGCGATGCGGCGAAGGTTCTCGCCACCGACCCGCCCCGGCGACGCTGCTTGCCCTGGCCTCGTGCCCGCCTGGCCGCAGCGCATCCTCCAGATCCAGCTCTGTATCCTCTACCTGGCGGCAGGAATCTGGAAGGCGCTGGGGCCCACGTGGCGCAATGGCACCGCCGTGGGGCTCGTGCTGCAGCTCGGGGAATTCCAACGATTCCCGATCCCAGACTTCTTCATGACGCCCGGCATGTCGCGGGTGATGACCTACGGGACACTCGCCTTCGAATTGGCATTTCCGCTGCTGGTCTGGATTCCGCGGCTGCGGCTGCCCGTGCTGATGGCAGGCCTCGCGTTTCACGCGGGGCTCGATTGGGCCATGAACGTGCAGCTGTTCCAGTGGCTCATCACCGCCTATTACCTGCTGTGGTTGCAGCCGCTCAGCCCTTCGCTGCCGGCTTCTTCCGCTCCCAGGTCTGCCCCTGTTTGTAGCGATCGGCCCGCTCGACCAACTCCTCGTTCTTCGTCGTCCCCAGCACCTTCTCGAGCGCCTTCATGAACTCGTCCTTGTTGGCGTCGCGGAGGCTGCGGTGGTGCGCGAGTTCCACCACGCTCAGGCAGGCGGGCTCGGCGAGATTCGGATCGTCCAGGTAGGGCACGACGAATCGCAGCGCCCCGATGGTCCGGATCGCATTGGCCCGTTCGAGCACGCGACGGCGGTCGTCGTCACGCTGACAGAGCGACATCGTCTTTTGCAAAAGCTCCAATTTCTGCGCGTCGTTGAGCTTGTTGTCTGGAAGCGGCGCGATGCGGATGAGCGCGGCCAGCAGCAGATCGCGGTCTGCAGGGTCCTGTGCCTTGTCGAGCAGGTCGAGCAGCCGCTGCGACACGGTGGCGTCGGGCCACTTGGTCAGCGCCGTGAGGCCGAGCTTTCGTTTGGCGGCGGTCGAGTCGGCAAGGAGCCCGTCGACGACGGCGATCGCGCCGTTGCCGCCGACGCGGCCCAGAACGGTGAGAAGTGTTTCCTGGGCGATGGCATCGGCTGCCTTGAACTGCTCGAGCAGAATCTCGGTCGCCCGCTCTTTGCCGGGGTTTTGTGTGCAGACCGTGACCAATGCCCGCTCCGCTTCGTCGCGTTCGCCGCCCGCGTTGGCTTTGAGCACTCCCAGCACCATGCCAGAAACCTGTTCGGGACCGCCGAATTTCGAGATGGCCCGCATGGCCGCCGTCCGGGTCGACGCATCGTCTCCGACCGCGGCCACGAGGAGATCGGGCAGGGCGGTCACGGCCCGGCGATCGGCAAGAATATCGATGAGCACGGGCCGCAACGCGGCGTCGGCCTGTTTCGTGGCGGCGATAATCAAGGCCGTCGCATCGGCACCGCGGATGACAGTGAGCGCCCGCCTTGCGGCAGCCTTTTCGGGATCGGCGGTCGCAAGGGACTTGGTGAGAGTCGCGACCTCGGCGTTGCCGCCCAGGGAGCCCACCGCGTGGACCGCAGCCGCACGCACCGTCGCGTCCGGCGAAACCGCGAGCAGTGCCAGCACCGCAGGCAGCGCCGCACGATCGCCGCGATCCGCCAGGGCCGCGGTCAGTTCGACCTGTCGAGCCGGCGCCAGTTTGGAGAGCAGACCCGCCAACGTCTGCGTGGTCGCCTCGCCTTTCAGGCCGTGCCGCACGCGATCGAGTCCGATCCCTCGAAAGTCGGGATCGTCTCGCGTTATCAGGTCAATCGTCATCTGCACGGCATCCTGCGGGACGGACTCCGCCGCGATGGCCCGTGGGAGGCAGCAACAGAGGCAGGCAAGTGCCAGCGTGAAGGCGTTCAGGCCGATAGCACCATGAAACCGATTGGAAAGCAGACGCATGAACGAACTCCGGAAGATCTTTGATGGGGACGCGTGAGAGCGATGCCGCTCAGGATGTCGTGGTCGTGTCGAGGCAGGCAAGGATGCCCCGGGCCGCGGCCAGTCTCGTGGACTTCGCCGTCGGCGTCGTGCCCTTTGCCGCAGCATCCGCGAGTGACTTGTAGATCGCCATCGACTCGGGGCGTTTGCCCTGCCGCAAGAGCCACTCGGCACAAGCCAGCCGGGCATCGATGATCGCCGCGGCAACCGCCTGGTCGGTG
>JBIIMX010000353.1:0-4040 GCA_044337765.1 Pirellulales bacterium
CCGATCCCGCACCGCGGGCAGCGGAGCCGTGCTGCTCGGGAGAGAACGCTGAATCTGGAGGGAAACTCGGGCACCTTTTCGATTTTCAGAGGGGCTTGAGGCGGATGGAGCGGTACTCCGCCCACATCGGCTTGCCGCCGTGGAGCTGCAGTGCCAAGACACCCTTCGAGAGAGAACGCTTCGGATCGTTGTCGGTGAAGTCGAGGATCAGCCGGCCGTTCAAGTAGTGGCGGATGTGATTCCCTTGGGCATGGATCACGACGTCGTTCCAATCATCGATCTTCATCAGGTCTTGGAAGGCCTCCTGATCGATGAGCGGCGTCGGCGCCACCTTCTTGCCCCCCTCGGCCTCCCACGAGCCCTGTTCCCCGACGTTGCAGATGCGTTGCCGCGAGCCACCTTCGTCGTAGATGAAGCCGGACACGTTCGGAAACGTCTCCTCGTTGCGGATCTCATGCTGGTACCCGCGGACGACCCACTTGTTTTTTGCGGTATTGTCGGTGATGTGCTTCGAGCGGTATTGGATGCCTGAGTTGTTGGTGGCGTTGCAGCGGAACGAAAGCCGCAGTTCGAAGTCGCCGACCTCGCCACCCTTCCAGATCAGGAACGTGTTGCCGTCCGCCACGTTCTCAGGCGTGGTCTCGCCATGGATCACCCCATCGCGCACGCTCCACAGCCGGGGATCGCCATCCCAGCCGTCAAGATCCTTGCCGTCGAAAAGCGGCCGCATCCCGGCGGGCTCTGGTGGAGCGGTTGCGATCGCCGTGGCGGGCTGCTCGGCCCGACCAACCGACGTCACGACCGCACCGATGACGCAGACCACCACCAGGAACGGTTTTCCGAACGGTCTTCCGAACGGGCGGTTGAGGCTACGGTGCATGAGAAGGTCTCGGGGGGTGAAAAAGCGGGAGAAAAGGCTCCGTGGCGAGAATACCGGGTGATTTGTCGCACATGCAAGCAGAATGGGCTGGCTTTATCGGGGCATTCTCGGGTGGTTGGGGGGTGTCGCCGACGGCGGAGATACTATGATTTACTTTCGTCACCGATTCTTGGAGCGGGCTCCATCGTCAGTGGGCGATGGTCCCCGTGGCCGGACAGGAAATGCACAACGCAGGGGTCGCATTGCAATGAACCGTGCACGTGTTGATTGGCGTCTGGTTGATTGGCGTCTGCTGGCGATTGCGATCGTGGGGCTTGGTTGCCTCCTCAGCCCTCAAGCCGGCCCCGTGTCCATGGCTGGTGAGGCGACTCCCGACACACTCAAACTCGCCGACGGTCTCACGGCCACGCTCTTCGCAGCCGAACCACTGCTCTCGAGCCCCTCCGACATCGACATCGACTCACGCGGCCGGGTCTGGGTTTGCGAAGTGCTCAACTACCGTGGCAAGAAGGAGACGAGAGCCGAGGGCGACCGGATCCTCGTGCTCGAAGACACCGACGGCGACGGCAAGGCGGACAAGCAGACGGTGTTTCACCAGGGCCGCGACGTCGATAGTGCGCTTGGCATCTGCGTGATCGGCGAGGGACCGGGCCGCAAGGTGATCGTTTCCTGTGCCCCTGACGTTTTCATTTTTCACGATGACGACGGCGACCTGAAGGCCGATCGCAAGGAGTCGCTCTTCACGAAGACCGGCCAGCCGCAGCACGATCACTCCGTGCATGCGTTCGTCGTCGGCCCCGATGGCCGCTGGTACTTTAATTTTGGCAACACCGGCAAGGCGGTGCACGACAAAGAAGGCAAGCCGGTTACGGACCGGTTCGGCAATGTCGTCAACGACTCTGGGAAGCCGTACCGTCAGGGGATGGTTTTTCGCTGCCGTCCCGACGGCAGCGACTTCGAGGTGCTGGGCCACAACTTCCGCAACAACTACGAGGTGGCGGTGGACTCTTTCGGCACCTTGTGGCAGAGCGACAACGACGACGATGGCAACCAGGGCGTGCGCATCAATTGGGTGATGGAGTACGGCAACTACGGCTACGTCGACGAACTCTCTGGCGCCGGCTGGCGGTCGCCGCGGACGAACCTCGAGGCGGCAGTCCCTTTGCAGCACTGGCACCAGAACGATCCCGGCGTCGTGCCCAATCTGCTCATGACCGGCGGCGGCTCGCCCTGCGGCATCTGCGTCTACGAGGGCAGCCTGCTCCCGGAACGCTTTCGCGGGTCGCTCGTGCACTGCGACCCGGGGCCGAACGTCGTGCGGGCGTACCACACCCAGTCCGCAGGCGCCGGCTACACAGCCAAAGCGGAGACGGTCATCGACGGCTCGGCCGATCGCTGGTTCCGGCCGAGCGATGTCTGTGTGGCCCCAGACGGCTCGCTCATCGTGGCCGACTGGCACGATCCCGGCGTGGGCGGCCACGGGATGGGCGACATAGAAAAGGGGCGTCTTTATCGGATTGCGCCGACCGGTTCGCGATGGTCCGTGCCGGCGGTCGATTGCGGCACGGTCGCGGGCGCTCTGGCGGCGCTTGCGAGCCCAAACCTCTGCACCCGTGCGCTGGCGCTCGAGCACCTGGCGAAGCAGCCGCAGGATGCCGCCGCAACGCTGACGAAGGCGTTTGAATCGGCCACCGATCCACGACTCAAGGCCCGGTATGCATGGGCCGCCGGCATGCTGCCCGGGCAGGCGAGCTCGTGGATCGCACGGCTGGCCGCCGACAAGGACGAACGCTTCCGGATCGTCGCTCTGCGGATGTGTCGGCTCACGAAGGGGGACGTGCTTGGACTTGTGGCGAAACTGGCCGCAGACCCCGCGGTGTCGGTCCGCCGGGAGTGCGCCATCGCGCTCAAGGGAATCCCTGGCGAGCGTGCCGACCGGGCGTGGGCAGATCTCGCCTCGCGGCACACCGCTGGCGACCGCTGGGAACTCGAAGCTCTCGGGATTGGGGCCGACGGTCTGTGGGACGGACGGCTCGACGCCTGGCTTTCCAAGACTTCGGGCCCGAAGGACGCGGCTGGAAGAGAGATCATCTGGAGGAGCCGCGGCAGCCAGTCTCCCGAAATGCTCTGCATGCTGCTCGTTTCACCCGACGTCGTCACGTCGGAATCGCTGGCGATCATCCGAGCCCTCGACTTCCAAAATCAGCCCCGGGTGGCCGAGGCCGTTCGTGACCTGCTCGCGAACCGGCTCGGTTCCGTTGCCGATGAAAAACTGCGGGTGATCCTGCCGGAACTCGTCATGCGGCTGACGGCTGGCGATGCGGCCGACCCGGCGATCGCGGCGCGGATCTCCGAGGCTGCAGGCTACGTGGCTGGCACAAAGAACTTCGTCGATATCGTGCAGCGGTTTGGGCTCAAAGACCGGCAGAACGACCTCCTGTCGATGGCCAGCGCCGAGGGCACGAGCGAACAGTTGGCCGCTGCTGCAGTCGGTGCAGTGGTCGACGGTGACGGGCAGGAGCGTGTGATGGCTTTGCTCGCCGGCGATGCCGTGCCTGCGTCCCGACTGCTCAATGCTCTCGGCATCCGTGGCTCGGGCCGTTCGACCGCCTTGCTCAAGGGTATCCTCGCCGATGCCAAGGCCGCGCCGGAGCTGAAGTCTGCGGCGGTTCGCGGCCTGGCGCGGTCACAGCAGGGCGCGAAGGAACTTGTCGCCATGGCGACGGCGGGTGAACTCTCCGGCGTCCTGCCGCAGGTGGCGGCGGTCGCGATCGCGTCGTGTCCGTGGGGCGATATTCGGCAATCGGCGACCGACGTGCTGCCCATGCCGAAGGCCAAGGGGGGCAAGAAGCTGCCGCCAATGACGGAGCTTGTGAAGCGCCAAGGCACTCCAGCTCTCGGCAAGAGCGTGTTTGCCGGGGTGGGCACGTGCGCCAAGTGTCATGTTGTCAACGGCGAGGGGAAGGGTGTCGGCCCCAACCTCTCCGGTGTCGGAGCGAAGCTCTCTCGCGAAGCCCTCTACGAGTCTGTGCTCGCGCCATCTGCGGCGATCAGCCACAGCTACGAGACCTACACGGCGCTGATGGAGGATGGCCGCAGTGTGACCGGCCTGCTCGTCTCACAGTCGCCAGACTCCGTTGTGATTCGGGCCGCTGATTCG
>JBIIMX010000354.1:0-4037 GCA_044337765.1 Pirellulales bacterium
CATCGTTGACGTGGCCTGCCAGTGTGCCCGGCAAACCCCGCGCATGAGCCGGCGTCCGAATCGATCGGTTCCCGTGGGCGAAGCCTGGCGGATCCGATCGCTGTCTCTGGACTATGATGCGGAGGGCCGCGTTTCTTCTTCGAGAGAGGTCAGGGCAATGATGAACCGCGATAGCGTGCGGGCGGGGGCTGCGATTGCGTGTGTCGCTCTGTCCTTCTGGGGTGGATTGTCGATTCGGAGTGAGGCCGCGGCGCCGTCCGAGGTGCCCAATGTCGTCTGGCTGACCGTCGAGGACATGAGCCCGTGGATCAGCGCCTACGGCGACTCCACCGTGCCAACGCCCCATCTCGACCGCTTCGCCCGGGAGGGAGTCGTCTATGACAACGCGTTTGCGACCTCGCCGGTCTGCGCGCCGGCACGATCCTCGCTCATCACGGGCATGTTCTGTACCCGCATCGGCACGATGCAGATGCGAAACGGAGAGCGCTCTCGGGCCGTACCGACAGAGAAGCCCGACGCCTCTCGCGACATTCCGTCTTACGAGGGCGTGCCGCCGGCGTTCGTGCGGTGTTTCCCCGAGCACCTGCGGGCGGCCGGCTATTACTGCACCAACAACTCGAAGAAGGACTACCAGTTCCGCGATCCGGTAACCGTGTGGGATGCATCGAGCGGCACGGCCCACTGGAAGAGCCGGGCGACTGGCCAGCCATTTTTTTCCGTCTTCAACTTCGATGGCACGCATGAGAGCCGAGGATTCCCGACCGCGGAACGACAGCCGGAACGCATCGCCGCGAGGGATGTGCCCCTGCCACCGTTCTATCCTGACACGCCGCATGTCCGTGACGCAGTCGCCCGCACCTATAACAACATCGCCGCGATGGATCGGTGGGTCGGCGAACGGATGCAGGAACTGGAGGCGGCCCATCTTCTCGACAACACGATCGTGATGTTCTTCAGCGACCATGGTGTCGGCCTGCCGCGGGGGAAGCGATCGTGCTTCGACACCGGCCTGCGAGTGCCGCTCATGGTGCGTTTTCCGGACGGCAACCAGGCCGGCACGCGCGACCAGCGGGTGGTGAGCTTCATCGACCTGGGCCCATCGGTCTTGTCGCTGGCCGGCATCGAGCCCGATGCCCGGCTCGACGGCACGCCGTTTCTCGGCCGGTTCGGTCGCGAACGCGACGACTACCGCCGCGGTCATGCCTATGCCAATGCCGACCGCTTCGATGAGGTCTATGATCGCACCCGCAGTGTGACGGATGGTCGCTACCGCTACACGCGGAACTTCTTGACCGACATCCCTTACCTCGTTCGCTGTGCCTATCGCGAGCAGCTGCCGATGATGGCCGATCTCCATGCTCTCGAAGAGACCGGGCCGCAGCGGCCGGAGCAGTGGCAGCTGGCCTCCACGCAGCGGCCGGCCGAGGAGTTTTACGATTCAGAGACCGACCCCTGGGAGGTGAGGAATCTTATCGATCTGCCTGAGCACCGGCAGCGAATCGCGGCCCTTCGCGAGCACCTCGATGACTGGGTGGATGCCACGGGAGATCTTGGCTTCGTGCTGCCGGAGACGACGCTCGTCAAGCAGAAGATCTGGCCGCCGGACGGTCGCCAGCCGACCACGCCGGCGGTGGAGATCGCGATTCAGCCCGAGGTGCGGGGCGATTTGCGGGTGACGGTGATTTCGCTGTCTTGCAGCGACCCCGGCGCGTCGATCGGCTATCGGTTCGGTGAACCGGGATCGTTTTCCGGTGCGTGGCAGGTCTATGCCGGGCCCTTCGAGCTACCGTCTCTCGGTCCTTCTCTCGAGGTTCAGACCCACCGCATCGGCCATCTGCCGACGACCACGCGCCATTCTCTGGCGGGGCAGGGGCGAGCCAAGAGCCAAGAGTGACCAACTCGTCTGCGTCGCAGAACTCTGGGATGCGATGCGTCACACTCGATCCGCGCCCGGTGTTCCCGACAAGCCTGATGCGGTCTCGCCGAGCGCCGCGATGTCCCCGGAGCTTTGAGCGGGAAGTCCATCTCGCCGCCAGCAACCCTGCGTGGATGAAGCGTTGGCATGGACAAAGCGCCGGCGTGACTCAACCGCCGGCATGGCGGTCTTGTCGGTCGGCTATCAGTTCGCTCGCAGCCGCAGCTTGACGATCCGCTGGTTCCCACGATCGGCGACGACGGCCTTGTCGCCAGCCAACGCCACGGCCGTGGGGGAATCGAAGTCGGCGTTGCCAGCGCCGGCGGAGTCGGTCGAGCCGCATTGGGCCTTCGGTCTCATTGACGCCGCATCGACGAGCACCACCCGATGGCGGTCGGTGTCGGCGACCAGAATGCGGCCTCCGTCGGCGGCGAGCCGCAGCTCTTTCCCGAACGACTCGCCAGGCTTGTCGCCCCACTTCGCCAGCCGTGCTCTCTCGGTGAGCGTGTCGCCGGAAGCCTCGAGCTTCACGATGCTGCCGCCATCGACGACGACGAGCGAGCCGTCGCCAAGCACCGCGATATCTCCCGGGGTCTTCACACTGCCGCACTCGAGCGATTTCCAGTCCTTCCGCGGCGACCATGTCCGCGGCTCCATGGTGCTTCGCCAGATGCGGTTCGAGCCAGACTCCGTGGCAAAGGCCCGCACTTCGCCGCCGCCGGCCTGCGGCGCCACGGCGAAGCCGCGGACCTTGGAAAATGGCGCGGGCGATCCATGATCGAGCGCGGCCGAGCCGCGACCGAAGGCAGGCCGTGCCGTGCAAGGGATGGCCCGGTCGCCGAGTGTCAGCGAGCAGGCCCAGTCGTCGCGCCACGCGGCTGGCGAACAGGCGCCAGCGTGGTTGGCGAATGCGGGCGCCGCGCTTGCGACATCGTCGAACCGCCACCAGAGGCCGCCGACATTCACCCAGCCGTCCGCATTCAGGGCGACGTTGCCCAATTCCGGCAGCGATCCAAAGCGGCGGGTCAGCTCGAGCGACTTGGCGTCGTCGTCCCACACCGCCAGATGGGCCTGCTCCGGCGAGGTCTGCGTCAAGAGCAACGGATCGAGCGTCTCCGCCACGCTCTTGGCGGGCAAGAGCCCCATGGCGTCGCGGAGATCGATCACCTGCGCGACGTATGGAATTCGCATGTCCCAGCTGGCGATCTTGCCCGGTGCGGATTTGCCACTGCTGTCGAAGCGTGCCAGGAAGCCATACCACGCGGTGTCCCATACTGCTCCACCGGCCGGAGAGACAACTCCGCGAAACTGCGTCGGTTCGGCAGGAGTGTCGAGGCAGACCCGTCGCCATAGAGTCTTTCCCTGCCAGTCCAGGTGGACGATCTCGGATGCGTTTGGGTGATGATGATTGGCGCCGATATAGAGACCGAAATTACCCCCCAGGTAAACCGATTGCCCGTCCCGGCTCACGGCCAGTCCGCTCGGCGCTACGCCGGCCACTTCCAAGAGCGTCTCGCGGATCTTGGTCGTGGGATCGAACGCTGCGATGACGATCCGCTTGCCGCCCGGCTGTTCAGCGGCATAGGCATAGACGAGTTTCCCGCCGCGGGGCATGGCGCTGAGGACGCCGACGGTGTGGCCTGGAATCTCGCCGACCGTCGCCGCCACCGTGCATCGCCCGTTGCCGGCCATCGGCAGCGCGAACAGCGCCACATCCGAGCGGGTTTTGGGATCGGGCTTGTCGAGGTGGCCGAAGAAATAGAGCACGCCATCGAGAGCTGCGAAAGCTGTCGTGTCGACACGACGCCCACCCGGCTCGAGAGGGTAGCGATTGAGCAGGCGGCCCTCGAAGTCGAGGCAGTTGATGGCGTCGCCCCCGCTGAGCCAGACCCGGGCATCGCCGTCGACGAAGCCTCCGCTTCGAAGCCCCTGACCGTCGGGCGACTTGAGCAGCGTATTCACGCGGACGAGCGAGTCTCCTGCGACGCCGGAATTGCCAAGCACGCCGACCGGCTCGAGCGACTCGCCCCGCGCGGACACGCCGCACAGCAGCCAGCCGACGAGCATGAGGCCGGCACAGGCACGCGGAATCAATCGACAACGAAACAAAAATCCTGAAGCG
>JBIIMX010000355.1:0-4034 GCA_044337765.1 Pirellulales bacterium
TTCGATGCTGCGGGGCGTCGATTCGCTCCTTTCAATCGTGCAGATGCCCGCCGGTATCCCCGTCGGCACGCTGGCGATCGGGCCCGCCGGGGCTGCCAACGCGGCGCTGCTGGCGGTCGCCATCCTCGCGATTGAGGATGCCCCCCTGCGGGAAAAACTCGTCGCCTATCGCACCTCGCAGACCGACCGCGTCCTCGGTGACCGTTTGGAAACGGAAGGCATGTCATGGTCGGATCGGCCGAGCGAAAAGTAATGTCGGCTGCGGGTGACGTCGGCATCCCGCGAGCCATTCAGCCGGGCGCGACGCTCGGTGTGATGGGGGGCGGTCAGCTCGGCGCGATGTTCGCCATGGCCGCCAAGAGGATGGGCTACCGGGTCGAGGCGTTTTCCGACGTCGCCGACTGCCCGGCGGCGAAGCACTCTGACCGGGTGCATGTTGGATCCTACGACGATCCGGCGGCGCTCGTCGCCATGGCCCGGGGCCTCGATGTGCTGACGTTCGAGTTTGAGAACGTGTCGGCGGAACCGCTTCGGGCCCTGGCCGGCGTGGTGCCGGTGCGGCCTGCCCCGGAAGTGCTCTTCACCACTCAGGACCGCGGCCGGGAGAAGGCGTTTCTGGTCAGGGAGGGGTTTGCATGCGCGCCGCATCGCCTCGTGCGGTCGCGTGAGGAACTCCACGCGGCCGTGGCTGCCCTCGGCCTGCCTGCGGTGCTCAAGACCGCCGCCTTCGGATACGACGGCAAGGGGCAGCGGAAACTCGAGGCGGGCGCCGGCCCGCAGCAGATCGACGCCGCCTGGGAAAGCCTCGGTGGCGACGCGGCGGATCGCTTGCGGGACGACGCTGGGGAGTGCTTGCTCATTTTAGAGGGCTGGATCGATTTTCAGTGCGAGATTTCTGTTGTGGCGGCGCGGGGGCTCGACGGTTCCACGGCGGTATTCGCCCCGACGCGGAATCATCACAGTCACCACATTCTCGACATCTCGTCCGTGCCGGCGGGGCTGTCCGATGCCATCCTCGAGACGGCCCGGGAGATGGCTGCGTCGGTGCTCGAAAAGCTGCAAGTGATCGGGGTTGCCTGCGTGGAATTCTTCGTGACGCGGGATGGCCGGGTGCTCGTCAACGAGATCGCCCCGCGACCGCACAACTCCGGCCACCTCACGATCGCCGCCTGCGATACCTCGCAGTTCGAACAGCAGGTGCGGGCGATCTGTGGTCTGCCCTTGGGCTCGACCAGGCAGCTGGCTCCGGCAGCCATGGCAAACCTGCTCGGTGACTGCTGGACGAACGGCGAGCCCGATTGGGCCTCCGCCCTCTCCGTGCCCGGCGTGAGCCTCCTGCTCTACGGCAAGAGCCAGCCGAGGCCGGGACGCAAGATGGGGCATCTCACGGCGCTGGCCGACTCGGTCGAGGAGGCGGTCGCCAATGTGAGGCGGGCCCGCTCGTTGGCCTGCCGGTAGAGCGATTTCGACTTTGTGCTGCACCGGCTACGGGGCGGCAACGGCCTGCGTCCGTCGTCCACCTTTGGCTACTGCGGGGAGAGCGAGCGGCCGCGCCAACTCGTTTGCAGGCCGATGAGCCGCCGTACGAGGGCCACCCACTGGATGGTGAGAAACACCAGAATGCCGAGCGGATGTGCAACCGCGCTGGGAAAGCCCTGGCGGAATCTCACGGCCTCGAGAAATCGTGGCAGGGAGGACAACGCCACGGCGATGCAAGCCACAGGTACCGCCCATGCCGGCCAGGACTGCCAGCCGGTCGCGAACCCCCAGCCGACGAGCAGCCAGGGCAGGATCTGGCCGCCGGCCAGGAGGACCGTAAACGGAAGTATCGTGGCAGGCGAGCCAATCCCCTCCGTCGCATTCTTGGAGAGTCCACGCCAGACGTCGATGCTTCGCGTGTACATGCGGCAGGAGGCGATGTCGGTGGCATCGAAGATGTCGGTGCGGAGGCCCGCGCGGCGAAAAGCACGCGGCAGTTTGATGCCATCGTGCAGCGATGCGCGAATGGCCGTGTGGCCACCCGCCCGGAGATAGTCGCCGCGTCGTGTCATGAAGAGCTGCCCGCAGCCCGCAGCCAGCCCCGGCGAATTGTCTGCACGGCTGCGGGCTATCGGCAGGAAGCCCAGCAGCACGAAGTGGATCAGCGGCAGGAGCAGCCATTCGAGGAACGACCCGGTCACCTGCCGCGGGAAGCCGGAAACGAGTGCCGCGCGTGAGGACTCGAGGAAAGCCGTGCAGCGTCGCACGGCGTCTGGCGAGAGCAGCACGTCGGTGTCGAGAAACAGCCACGTGTCGTGTGCGGCCGCCTCCGCGAGCTGCGCACAGGCATGCTGCTTGCCGCACCAGCCAGAGGGCAGCGGGCGGCCAGAAACGAGCCGCACGCGGGCGTCCTGCCCGGCGAGTTGTCGCACGATCTCGTCGGTGCCGTCGGTCGAGCCGTCGTCGAGTACGACAACTTCCAGGCCGATGTCGCGGCTGGCGAGGATGGCCCGCACGCACCGTTCGATCGCCGTCCTCTCGTTCCGCGCCGGTACCAACACCGACACCCGCGGTCCAAGGGCGTCTTGCGAGCCCCCCTCCTCTCCCCTGCCCTGTCCCGGTGCGGGTAGAAAAATCTTGAGATTGGCGAGCGTGAGCAGAGCGGGGACTGCCGCCAAGAGCAACGCCGTCACCGCCAGCAAGGAGATCGCCAGACCGCTCATTCCAGCCGCTCCCCGCCGTGCGAGGCGTCGAAGCGTTCGCCCCGCCGCCACGCTTTGAAGCGCCGCATGGTGTCGTAGATCCAGCCCACGCCGACTTTCCCCGATGCCATCACCGTGAAGGCACGCGGATCGCGGCGGATCGCGGCCGCAGCAAGCCTGTCCTGCGTGGCAACGAGCGCTGCCTCGAGCACGAGCGTCCACTCCTTCGCATCGCGGTGAGCGGCATCGGCGATCCGCATCGGCTCCCCGAAGGCCACGAGAACCTCTGGCAGCCGCTCGGTCCAGAACGGATATTCCACCGCCACCGGCACGATCATGCCGCTGCCGCTGGCCGCGGCATGCGACACGCCAGGACGGATCGCCGGCGGCCTCGACCGCGGGTCGGCAAACTCCCCCTGCGACGTGATCCAAAAGATCACGTCGCTGCGCCGGCTGGCCGCCCTGGCCATCCGCAGAAAGCGCGCGGCACCGCTGCGGCTGCGCTGCTCGATTCCGAGAAACCCGATGCGTTCCATGAACCGGTATTTGCCGAGTGCGACGGCGTCGATCGGGCCATAGTTGAGCCGGCCGGGATAGTACTTTTCGGCGACGAGGAGAAAGACCAGCGGATCCCACCAGCCCGGATGGTTCGTATAGAAGATGACCGGCTCGGCCGCGATGTCGGGCACGGCCGGCTGGCCATCGCCGGCGTTCAGCACCCGAAGGGCGTGAAAATGACGGCGGAAGTAGTTCCGCACGTAGAACATGAACCAAGCATTCAACTGCCTGGAGAACGGAGGCAGTTCGTGCTCGTGAATGTCGTCCGGCGGCATGACGGCTGTGCCCGGGGGCGGTCGGGAATCCCGGTCAGACGGGGCATGCCGCCGGGCCGGCGACCGATGCCGAACGTGCCACGAGGCCGTCTCGATCGACGCAGTCTGCGGCGATCCACCCCGACATCATCACCATCGGCATGCCTGGGCCGGGATGGGCCGAGCCGCCGGCGAGGTACAGTCCTTCGACGTCGGGCGATCGGTTGGCAGGCTTGAAGGCACCGAGAAATTTGCCGTGGCTCGCCAGGCCGTAGATCGCGCCGTCGAGAACGTGGTAGCGGTCGTTGATGTCCTGCGGCGTGAGCGCCCGCTCGAAGACGATGTGCCGCTCGAGATCCTTCATGCCCGCCGTGTTCTCGAGTTTCTCGATGATCCGACGCCGGTACGGCGCGAACATCTTCGACCAGTCGTGGTGAGGCCGCAGATAGGGAGTGTGGACGAGCACGTAGAGCGCCTCGCCCCCGGGGGGCGCGACGCCGGGTTCGGTGACGGCTGGTGCGCAGACATAACAGGTCGGGTC